>WHSM01000120.1 GCA_009380105.1 Micromonosporaceae bacterium | reverse complement strand
CGTTCAATGACCTGGTCGAACCCGATCATGGTGAGTAGTTTGTCCACTGCCTTGGCCAGCAGCTTCGCCACTATCCAACCGATCACCAGGATCAGCAGGAACACGAGAATCTTGGGCACCGCAGTCACCACGGTGTTCAGCGCGTTCTGGAGGAATTCCATGTCCCTCTCCTAGGGTGTGTCCGGCCGGTGAAGGCCGGCATCTTGTGTGGCGACCGGTGGCTCCGGCCGACGTCTCATGCGCGCCGGCCTGACAAACCGGTCTCATGGGCCGATCTGACAGGCCCGGCGTCAGCCGCTCACACGCGGCTCAGCCACGGCACGCGCTGGTCCAGCCAGTCCCGCAGCCAGCCCGCCTGGTCTGGGCGGTTCAGCCATTCGAACTGCCCGCTGTACGCCAGCCCGGCGAGCGCCAGAGCGCCCAGGCAGAACACGATGGCGGTGACAGCGAGCGGGCGGCTCGCCACGTGGGGACGCCGTGCGGCGGACAGGCCGCCAACAGCGAGGAGCAGGCCGACCACGGCGGCCGCCACCGCGATCGGGGCGAGCACCCCGGTCAGCGCTGCCAAGGCGCCGGACACTCCGAGCACCAGGCCCGTCACGGACAGCCAACTCACCCGTGCTTTGGCCGCCGGCACGGCCGCTTCGCCGACAGCGGGCCGCTCCTCCTCGCTGAGCAGGTGACGGTCGTCGTCAGCCCCGTGCCTGGCCTGGGCCCGCGCGGGTGTGTCACGGGTGTCGGCGGCCTCCCACCGCGCGGTGTCGGGCTCGCGGGCGTTGAGGTCGGCGAAGTCGGACTCCTGCGTGGGCTCAGGCGTCGTGTCGCGCGGCGCGTCCGGCGCCTGCGGTGGTTGTCCCGGTGGGCTCTCGTACGGCCCTTGCGTCGGGGCGGGACCACGGTCCCGCGGCGGGTTCAGGTCAGTCACGGCAGGCACCTCCTGATCGGCCCGAGCGCTGATCCTTCGCCGGTGGTACCCATGCGGCGGGACACTCACACCTGGCGCGAATCCGCCCCACTCGTGTCACACCCGCACATTCCCCGGCAGAGACGCTCAACGTGACCCTGGGTGAGCGTTTCGGCCTTGACCGGCTCGCAGCGAACCCAATACGGTGGCGACACAGTGCAGTGCGTTGAATACGGTACGAAATTGGTTGAGTCGTATGACTGACGCCGTACCGGTAAAATCAACATAAAAGCCCTCGCAGGAGACATGCTGTGACCACCCCGGCGCGGCCTCGATGACGCTGCTCGCAGAGCTGCAGGCGATCTGCGGCGAAGGGCACGCGGAGCCTGCGGCCCCACGCCACACGCTGCTCGGCAGCCCCCCGCGATGGGTGGCCGCGCCAGGCTCGACCGATGAGGTGGCGGCCGTCGTGGGCCTGGCCGCCAGTCACCAGATCGCCACCGTCGTGCGGGGCGGCGGCAGCAAACTGCACTGGGGGCCGGCGCCCGAGGTTGAGCTGCTGCTGGACCTGCGGCGACTGGCTGGCGTGGTGGCGTACCCGCCGGAAGGCCGCCAGGCCACCGTGCTCGCGGGCAGCCGGCTCGGCGCCCTCCAGTCCGTCTTCGCCGCACGGGGCCAGCGCCTGGCGCTCGACCCGCCGGGCGCCGCCACAGTCGGCGGCGCCATCTCGACGGACGACAGGGGCCCGCTGCGCGCCCGGCACGGCGCCGCGCGGAACCTCCTGACGGATCTGACGGTGGTGCGCGGCGACGGAGCGGTCTGCCGCGCCTCGTCCTACTCCACCGGCGTCCCCGGGTACGACCTGACCGCCCTCGTCAGCGGCGGATTCGGCGCGTTCGGGGTGATCACCGAGGCGACGTTCCGGCTGCACGAGCTGCCTGCGGCGCAGCGCTGGGTGGTCCGCGCCGTCACCAGCCCCGCCGAGGTGCGGGAACTGGTCGAGTCGGTGCTCGCGCGGTACCCCGTGCCCACCGCGGTCGAGGTGAACCATCCGCACGGCCTGCACGAAGGGCCCGACCAGCTCGGAGTGCTGTTGGAAGGCGCCCCCGACCAGGTGGCGCGGTGCGCGGCGAGCATGGCGATGAGTCTCAGCGACGGAGACGTCGTCGTGACCGCCGAGCCGCCCGACTGGTGGCACGAGCACCCGTTCGGCGTCGACGACGTGGCGCTGCGGCTCACCACGCCGCCGTCGGAGATGTACGCGCTCAGCTACGTGCTGCGGGACGTCGCTGGCGACGCGCCGGTGCGGTGCCGTTGCTCGCCGGGGGTGGCGACGATGCTCGTGGCGCTGCCGGGGAATCTGGAGCCGAGCCGCGTGAACGGCATCGTGGAAGGCGTGCGTCACACCCTGATCGCCAGGCAGGGCTCGTGCGAGGTGCTGCACGCGCCGGATCCGGTGCGGCAGGCCATCGACATGTGGGGCCCGACGCCGGACATCGAGCTGCTCGGCCGGGCCCGCCGGGTGTGCGACCCGAGGCACGTGCTCGCCCGGGGCCGGCACGCCGCCGACCAGTCCTGCCGACGCTGAGCTCGTCAGCCGAGGTTGCGGACCACCAGGACCGCGATGTCGTCGCGTGGCGGGTCGGCTGAGAAGCCGACCGCCGCCGCGCGCACCCGGGCGGCGATCACCGGGGCGGGGTGGCCGGACAGCGGGGCCAGCTCGCGTCGCAGTCGCGCCAGCCCGAACAGCTCCGCGCCGTGGCGGCGTTCGGTGACCCCATCGGTGAAGAACACCAGCGCGTCACCCGGGCCGAGCACGACCTCCACCGGATGCAACTCGATCTCGTCGAGCAGGCCGACGGCGGTGCCGCTCATGCCGACCTGTTCCACCTCGGCGCCCCGGCGCACCAGCATCGGTCGCTCATGCCCGGCCAGGCACAGCTCCACGACGAGGTCCTCGCCCTTCTGAGCGATGTGCGCCGTGGCGAGCGTGCAGTAACGGCCCTCCTCGCCCTGCTCCAGGAGCGTGCGGTTGAGCAGCTCCACGGCGCGGGGGAGCGGGCGCCCGTCCCGCACCAGCACCCGCACGACGTCCCGGACCAGCCCGGTGAGCGCCGCGGCCTGCGCGCCCTTGCCACAGACATCGCCGATTGCGGCGAGCCACTGTTTCGGCCCCACCTCGATCACGTCGTAGAAGTCGCCGCCGACGTCGGTGCCGGTGCTCGCCGGCACGTACGCCGACCCGAACTCCACCCCTTTCGGCGTGGGCAGGGCCGACGGCAGCAGCGAGCGCTGGAACGCCTGCGCCACCTCCTTGCGCTCCGCGTGGATGCGCGAGTTGTCGATCGCCAGCGAGGCGCGGCGCGAGACGTCCTCGATCACCGCCACGTCGTCGGGCCCGTGCAGCCGGTCCGGCGGGCGGCCCACCGACAGCGTGCCGAGCAGGTTGCCGCGCGCCGTCAGCGGCACCGCGATGCCCTCCAGCGGCCGGCCGAGGGTGACCGGCCCCTGTCCCTTGAGCGCCTCCAACAGTCGTGACATGACCTCCGGGTGCGACACCCCGTTGACAAGCCGCTTCAGGCCCGGCAACGCCGTCTCGTCCCGGTGCTGGGAGGTCGCGAGTCGCAGCTCGCCCCACTCGTCGGCGACGTGCACCGCGCACCACTCCCCGAGCCGTGGCACCACGATCTGCGGCACCAGCGCCAGGGTCAGGTCCACGTCGAGGGACTGGGCCAGCAGTTCGCTCGCCTCGGCGAGGAACGTCAGCCAGCCTCGCCTCCGGGTGTCGTCCTCGCGAAGCCGTTCGGCCTCGATGGTGACCGCCATCCGCTCGGTCGACAGATGGGCCAGCCGCACCCACTGCTCGCGCTCCGCCGGCTGGGCCGCGCCGTAGAGCGTCAGGGTCGCCACGACCGGGCGCTGGACCGGCAGCGTCACGGTGACCGCCTCGGGCGCCGCGCCGGGCCGCGCCAGGGCGGTTCTGGCCTCCGGGGCCGCGCCGTACCAGGCCAGCCGGCGCTCGCCCAGGCCGTCGCCCCGATCCTGCCATACCGCCCCGCCCACGGCGCCGGCGACTTCGCAGAGCCGCAGCAGCAGCTCGGAGATCAACTGGGGGAGTGTGAGCCGCAGCCGCACGTCCTCCGGAACGTCGATCAGCCACACGCACGACTCCGGGCTGATCGGCGACCCAGGTGTGAGGCGAGGCGGCGCCGGTCCGCGCTCGGCCTCGGTCACGGCGCTGCTCGC
Organism: Micromonosporaceae bacterium; assembly: GCA_009380105.1. Taxonomy (GTDB): domain Bacteria; phylum Actinomycetota; class Actinomycetes; order Mycobacteriales; family Micromonosporaceae; genus WHSM01. The sequence continues at coordinate 6,981 of WHSM01000120.1, read as the reverse complement.
CGCGGCCGCGGCGATCCGCTCCGCCGCTTCCGGGCCGGCCTCCGAGAGCGCCGCGCCGACGATGGTGCCCTCGTAGCTGGCGTGGCTCTGAGCGGCCCGTTGCGGCAGCGGGATCATGCCGAGCTCCCCTGGTCGGGTGGGATCCGGGCCCCGTCCGGCGGTGCGGGCGCGCCGTCTCCTGGCGGGGGTCAGCGCGCCAGCCCGGGTGTCGAGGTCCAGCCGGAACCAGACGCCCTTGCCGAAGGAGTTGTGCGTCGTGCCCCACGCGGTGGCGAACTGGTCCACCAGCAGCAGCCCGCGGCCGTGCTCGGCGAACTCCTCGGGCGGTCGCAGCGCGGAGGTCTCGATCGGCCCGCCCTTGAAGTCGGTCACCGTGACGGTCAGGCCGTCAGTGTCGGCGAGCACCTCGACGTCGAGCTCCGTGCCGGCGTGGACGACGCCGTTGGTGGACAGCTCCGTCGTGAGCAGCAGCGCCTCATCCATCAGGTCGCCCAGGCCGGTCTCTGTGAGCACGTCGCGCACCGCTGCTCGCGCCGCCGCCGGAGATCTGTGGTCGGCGGGCAGTCGAAGCCGTCGATGAGCCTTGATCGGCACGGCTAGCAGTCTCCCCTGTACACGCCGCTGCGACTACCGAGAGGTTGTGGTCATTGTGTCGGCCCAACTATGACAGACGCGCAGGCGCCACTATTGCGGACGTACTGGTCGGCCCTTCTTGGACACGCCGCCCGCCAGGGGTCAAGATGGGGCGATGCCGGAACCGAATGTGCTTCAACCACGCGCTATGCGTAGCGAGGACGCCTCATGACGACCGTGGGCAAGAACGGCGACGCCGCCCGAGCCACGGGGCGGGAGCGAACGCCCCGAGCGGCGGAGCGGGACAAGCCGGGCCGGACCCGCAAGGCCGCCGCGGACAAGACCGCGGCGACGGGCTTCGATTGCGACGACGCCAAGGCGATGCTGGCTGAGCTGACCGGCGCGCTGGGCAAGGTGCGACAGGGCGATTTCCGGGTACGCCTGCCCCGGCGCACCGGCCTGGCCGGCGAGGTGGCGGACCGGTTCAACGAGGTGGTGGAGCAGCAGGAGCGGCACACTCGCCAGTTGCAGCGCATCTCCCGGGTGGTGGGTCGCGAGGGCCGCATGACCGAACGGCTCGAGGTGGAGTACCTCGACGGCGCCTGGGCCGACGGCGCGCACGCTGTGAACGCCCTGATCGAGCACGTGGTGCGACCGACCACGGAGATCGCCCGGGTGATCGGAGCGGTGGCCGACGGCGACCTGTCGCAGCACATGGCGCACGAAGTCGACGGGCGTCCGCTGCGAGGCGAGTTCCTCCGCGTGGGGCGCACGGTGAACACGATGGTGGACCAGCTGTCGTCGTTCGCCGACGAGGTGACCCGGGTGGCCCGTGAGGTGGGCACCGAGGGGAAGCTGGGCGGCCAGGCGCGGGTGAGCGGCGTGGCCGGCACCTGGCGGGACCTGACCGACTCGGTGAACACGATGGCCTCGAACCTGACCAACCAGGTGCGGTCGATCTCCCAGGCCGCGACGGCGATCGCCGGCGGCGACCTGTCCCGGAAGATCACGGTGAACGCTAAGGGCGAGGTCGCCGAGCTGTCGGACACGATCAACTCGTTGACCGACACGCTGCGCGTGTTCGCCAACGAGGTGACCCGGGTGGCCCGCGAGGTGGGCACCGAGGGCAAGCTGGGCGGCCAGGCCGAGGTGCCGGGCGTGTCGGGCACCTGGAAGGACCTGACCGACAACGTGAACTCGATGGCGTCGAACCTGACGTCCCAGGTGCGGAACATCGCGTCGGTGTCGACGGCCGTGGCGCAGGGCGACCTGACGCAGAAGATCACGGTGGCGGCGCAGGGCGAGATCCTGGAGCTGAAGACCACGGTGAACACGATGGTGGACCAACTCTCCGCGTTCGCCGACGAGGTGACCCGGGTGGCCCGCGAGGTGGGCACCGAGGGCAAGCTCGGCGGCCAGGCGCAGGTGCGAGGCGTCTCCGGCACCTGGCGGGACCTCACCCAGAACGTGAACCAGCTCGCCGGCAATCTGACGGCGCAGGTGCGGAACATCGCGTCGGTGACCACGGCGGTGGCGCGGGGCGACCTGACGCAGAAGATCACCGTCGACGCCCAAGGCGAGATCCTGGAGCTGAAGAACACCGTGAACACGATGGTGGACCAGCTCTCCGCCTTCGCCGACGAGGTGACCCGGGTGGCCCGCGAAGTGGGCACGGAAGGGAAGCTCGGCGGCCAGGCCCAGGTGAAGGGCGTGTCCGGCACCTGGAAAGACCTCACCCAGAACGTGAACCAGCTCGCCGGCAATCTGACGGCGCAGGTGCGGAACATCGCCTCGGTGACCACGGCGGTGGCGCGGGGCGACCTGACGCAGAAGATCACCGTCGACGCGCGCGGCGAGATCCTGGAGCTCAAGAGCACCGTGAACACGATGGTGGATCAGCTGTCGTCGTTCGCCGACGAGGTGACCCGGGTGGCCCGCGAGGTGGGCACCGAGGGGAAGCTCGGCGGCCAGGCCCAGGTGAAGGGCGTGTCCGGCACCTGGAAGGACCTGACCGACAACGTGAACTACATGGCGTCCAACCTCACGGCGCAGGTGCGGAACATCGCCTCGGTGTCGACGGCGGTGGCGCGCGGGGACCTGTCGCAGAAGATCACGGTGGACGCGCAGGGCGAGATCCTGGAGCTGAAGACCACGGTGAACACGATGGTGGATCAGCTGTCGTCGTTCGCCGACGAGGTGACGCGGGTGGCCCGGGAGGTCGGCACCGAGGGCAAGCTGGGCGGCCAGGCTCAGGTGCGGGGAGTGTCCGGCACCTGGAAGGACCTGACCGACAATGTGAACTCGATGGCGTCGAACCTGACGGCGCAGGTGCGGAACATCGCCTCGGTGACCACGGCGGTGGCGCGGGGCGACCTGACGCAGAAGATCACCGTCGACGCGCAGGGCGAGATCCTCCAGCTGAAGAACACCGTGAACACGATGGTGGACCAGCTCTCCGCCTTCGCGGACGAGGTCACCAGGGTGGCCCGCGAGGTGGGCACGGAAGGCAAGCTCGGCGGCAGCGCCCAGGTCAAGGGTGTCTCCGGCACCTGGAAAGACCTCACCGAGAACGTGAACCAGCTCGCTTCCACCCTGACCACGCAGCTGCGCGCGATCGCACGGGTGTCCACCGCCGTGACGCGCGGCGACCTGACCCAGCGGATCGCGGTCGCGGCGATGGGCGAGGTCGCAGAGCTGAAGGACAACATCAACCAGATGATCGTCACGCTCCGCGAGACCACCAAGAAGAACGCGGAGCAGGACTGGCTGAACTCCAACCTGGCGCGGGTCTCCGGCCTGCTGCAGGGCCAGCGGGACCTGGGCGAGGTCAGCCGGATGATCATGACGGAGGTCACGCCGCTGGTGGAGGCGCAGGTCGGCGCCTTCTTCCTGTACGAGCCGAGCGAAGGCGCCCCCCGGCTCCGGCTCGCCGCTTCGTACGGGTACGTCGCGCCGGACAAGCCGCTGGTCTTCGCGCCCGGCGAAGGACTCGTCGGCCAGTCGGTGATGTCGCGCCGGATGATCCGGGTCGGCGGCGCCGCGGACGGGTACCTCTCGGTGCGCTCCGGCCTCGGCGGCGCTCCGCCGGCCGACATCGTGGTGCTGCCGGTGCTGTTCGAGGGGCAGCCGCTCGGGGTGATCGAGTTCGCGTCGTTCTCGGCGTTCTCCGAGCTGCACATGACGTTCCTGGAGCGGCTGGTCTCCACGATCGGGGTCGCGCTCAACACGATCCTGGCCAACCGCCGTACCGAAGAGCTGCTCTCAGGCTCGCAGCGGCTGGCCAGTGAGATGCAGGCGCAGTCGGAGGAGCTGCAGCGCACCAACGCCGAGCTGGAAGAGAAGGCGGCGCTGCTGTCCGAGCAGAACCGGAACATCGAGATCAAGAACCGTGAGATCGAGACCGCGCGACGGGGTCTGGAGGAGAAGGCGCAGCAGCTGGCGGCGGCCAGCCAGTACAAGAGCGAGTTCCTCGCCAACATGAGCCACGAGCTGCGCACGCCGCTGAACAGCCTGCTGCTGCTGGCCAGGCTGCTCGCGGAGAACACCGACAGGAATCTCACGCAGAAGCAGATCGAGTTCGCCCGCACGATCCACGGGGCCGGCTCGGAGCTGCTCTCCCTGATCGACGACATCCTGGACCTGTCCAAGATCGAGGCGGGTCGGATGGACGTCGACCCCAAGGAGGTCGCGCTGGACGAGCTGTGCGCGTACATCGAGCAGGCGTTCCGGCCGCAGACCGAGGAGAAGAACCTCGACCTGCGGGTCGAGATCGAGGACGGCTGTCCGCGCACGGCGGTCACGGATCCGCAGCGCCTCCAGCAGATCCTGGGCAACCTGGTGTCCAACGCGGTGAAGTTCACCGACAGCGGCTCGGTGACGCTCACGATCGGCGCGGCTCCGAAGGAGACGATGTTCGGCGTGCCGACCCTGGACGCCGCCTCCCGGGTGCTCGCGTTCGAAGTGCGGGACACCGGCATCGGGGTGCCGGAGGAGAAGCGTCACCTCATCTTCGAGGCGTTCCACCAGGCGGACGGCACCACCAGTCGCAAGTACGGAGGCACCGGCCTCGGGCTGTCGATCAGCCAGCAGTTGGCGCGGCTGCTCGGCGGCTCGATCACGGTCGACAGCGTGGTCCGGCAGGGAAGCGTCTTCACCCTGTTCGTGCCGGACGTGCTGCCGGCGGAGGCCGCCGCCGCGCTGGCGGTGCAGCCGGTGGAGGCGATGCCGCTGCCGAGCCGCTTGTGGCCGATCCTGCGGAAGCCGGAGCAGCGACCGCAGCTGTCGAAGGGCTCGGCGCGGCGGCTGGACGGCGCCACGGTGCTGATCGTCGACGACGACATCCGCAACGTGTTCGCGTTGACCAGCGCCCTGGAGCTGCACGGGCTGACCGTCCTGTACGCCGACAACGGCGCCGACGGCGTGCGGCTGCTCACCGAGCATCCCGAGGTGGACGTGGTGCTGATGGACATGATGATGCCCGAGATGGACGGCAACGAGACAACTCGTACGATTCGGGGGATTCCGGAGTTCGCTGATCTGCCGATCGTGTTCCTGACCGCGAAGGCGATGCCGGGGGACCGGGAGTCGAGTCTGGCCGCCGGCGCCTCGGACTACGTCACCAAGCCGGTCGACCTGGACGAGTTGCTGGACCGGATGGCCGGCTGGATCGGCGGCGGAGCCAAGGCCGAGGCCAAGGGCACGGCGTGACCGTTCCAGTCCGCAGCGTGGGAGGAGAGGCGTGATTGCCGCAGGCGCACGGGCAAAGCTGTTGCTGGTCGACGATCGGCGCGAGAACCTGGTGGCCCTGGAGGCGATCCTGCAGGGGTTGCCGGTGGAGCCGGTCACCGCGACCGGTGGTGAGGAGGCGCTGAAGCGCCTGCTGACCGACGACTTCGCGGCGATCCTGCTGGACGCGCAGATGCCGGGGATGGACGGCTTCGAGACCGCGGGCCACATCAAGCAGCGGGAGCGCACCCGCCACGTGCCGATCATCTTCCTCACGGCGGTGGACCGGGACGCGCATCTGGCGTTCCGCGGGTACGCGGCCGGCGCTGTCGACTACATCACCAAGCCGTTCGACCCGTGGGTCCTGCGGGCCAAGGTGACGGTGTTCGTGGATCTGTGGGTGAAGAACAAGCAGTTGGGGGAGCACGCCCGGACGAACCGTCGCCGGGAGGCCGAGCGGACCCAGTTGCTGGCGGCGGTCGACGAGGCGGTCGCGCTGCTCGGCGACGCCAGTGGCAGCGCGGAGGCGTCGGCCAAGGCCCTGGAAGCGCTACGCCGCGCCCGTTTGGACACCTAAGTGGCCTAGCCGGATCCGGCTAGGCGGCGGAGTCGCGGATGGTGAAGTGTTGCCGCAGGCCGGTGACCTGAAGCAGTCGGCTGAGGAAGTCGCTGACGTTGGTGAGCACCAACGAGCTGCGGGCACGTGTGGCCGTGCGGTTGAGCACCACGAGCGTTCCGAGGCCCTGCGAGTCGCAGAACGTCACGCTGCCCATGTCCAGGACCAACCGCGACGGGCTCTCGGCGAGGGCTCCCTCCACCGCGGTGACGAGGCGGGTCACGGTGCCGATGTCCAGCTCGCCCGCGAGTGCCACTACGGTTTCCTCCGGCTCGTGGTGCACCGAAATGTTCAAGTCAGGCCGCACCACGCCGTTCAGGGTAACCCGCCCCCGTCCGCCTGGGGCGCCTGCCCCCTGAAAATTACTCACCGAGACAGGAATCCCCTTCCAGAGAGATCCGGCCGGATACCCGGTTAATCGGGCATCGGACCCTCCGGGACCATCCCGTCAGCAGGCAACGGGCAGTATCGGAGGGTCCGTCGGAAACCCGCCGCGGCGCCGCGCGGTGCTACTGCTGGGTGTACCCCTGAGCGGCGTGCTGGGCCCGCTGCTGGGCCTGTGTCGGCGCGCCCTGCTGCTGGCCGTGCTGGGTGCCGCTGTGCTGCGACGACGCGTACTGCTGCTGCTGGAACGCCTGACGCTGGCTGGCGCTGGCGTCCATCTGAGCCTTCGCGGCGCCGGCCTCGCCCTCCACGCGTTCGAGCATCCGCTCCCAGCGTTGGCGCATCGGCTGGATCAGACCGCCGCCGACGCCGACGACGATGACGCCGCCGATGGTGGCGAGCACCGTGATCAGCACCGGCATGGTGACGGTCATCGCGATGCCGACCTGGTTCAGAGCGGCGATCACGCCGAGCGCCAGGATGAAGACCTGGGCGACCGTGCCGAGCACCCGGCTGTACGACAGGTTGCCCAGCGCCCCGGTGATGACGTCCTTCACCGCGTTCGCGATCGCGGCCGTGATCACCACGATCACCAGCGCGATGAACGCCAGCGGCAGGAACGCCACGATGGCGTTGATGATGTCGCTGACCGGGTTCGGCCCGAAGACGCCGAACGCCATCTG
>WHSM01000052.1 GCA_009380105.1 Micromonosporaceae bacterium | reverse complement strand
TGACCGAGCAGAGCGAGCGGGGCGAGGCGGCATGAGTATCCCGCACCCAATCCACGAGACCGAGTCCGGCATACCGGTAGCGGCCCTCTACTCGTCGTTGCCAGCCGACTGGGACGCAACGGAGAAGCTTGGCCGGCCAGGGCGGGCGCCATTCACCCGAGGGCCGGATGAGGACATGTACCGCGAGCTTCCGTGGATCATGGCGCAGTACTCCGGCTTCTCGATCCCCGAGGAGACCAACCGACGCATCCGTGATCTGATCGCGGCGGGGCAGACCGGATTCTCGATCGCGCTGGACCTGCCGACACAGATCGGGCTCGACTCCGACGACCCGCGCGCCGAGGGCGAGGTCGGCAAGGTCGGGGTACCCATCGACTCGTTGCGGGACATGGAGATCCTGCTCGACGGGGTGAAGCTGCCACAACTTCGGCAGCCTCGGACGACGGCCAACTGCATCGGTCCGATGATGGCGGCGATGTTCCTGCTCATCGCCGAGAAGCAGGGCGTTGACCCGGGCGAATTCCGGGTCCTGTTCCAGAACGACGCCCTCAAGGAGTATGTCGTGCGGGGCACCTACATATTCCCGCCGGCACAGGGTGTGAGACTGTCCACCGACGTTATCGAGTACTGCGGGAAGCATCTTCCACACTGGACCTCGATCAACGTGTGCGGCGGCCACTGGCGGGAGGCCGGTGGCACCGCCGTGCAGGAGATCGCGTACGCGTTCGCCGACGCGATGGTCTACCTGGACGAAGCCGCGAAGCGGGGCACACCGCTGGTCGAGCAGGTCCGCACCATGTGGTTCTTCTTCAATGCCCACAGCGATCTGCTGGAAGAGGTGGCCAAGTTCCGGGCGGCCCGGCGGATGTGGGACCACCTGCTGGAAACGCGCTACGGCATCACTGACGAGAAGGCTCGTGCGCTTCGCATCCTGGCCTACACCGGTGGCAGCACTCTGACCCGCCAGGAGCCGATGAACAACATTGTGCGGATTACGCTCAACGCCCTCGCCGGTGCCCTCGGCGGTATCCAGACGATGGGTTCGAGCTCGTGGGACGAGGCCATCTCGCTGCCGTCCCCCGAGGCCGCCCTCATCTCACTGCGCACCCAGCAGATCATCGCGTACGAGAGCGGCGTGACCCGTACGGCCGATCCGCTCGCCGGCTCGTACTTCGTCGAGCATCTGACCGATGAGCTCGAACGGCGGGCATGGGACGAGATCGCGAAGGTGGAGGAGCAGGGAGGCGCTGTCGCCGCCGTGGAGAGTGGCTGGTACCACCAAGCGATCGGCGCGTCGGCATACCAGTGGGAACGCGATCTCGCGGCAGGACGGCGGGCAAAGGTCGGCCTCAACGCGTTCACCCGCGACGACGAGTCCGCGGTCGCCATCACGGGCTTCAAAACGAGTGAGCTGGCGAGGGAGCACATGAGCAAACGCCTCGCGGAGCTACGGTCCACCAGGGACGGTAGCGCTGTCCGATCAGCGCTGGACGCCCTACGCGACGCGGCGCGCGACGAGTCGGTGAACCTCATCCCGGCGCTCATGGACGCGTTCCGTGTATACGCGACGCTCGGTGAGGTGACTACCGCACTAGAGTCGGTCTTCGGCCGGTACGAACAGTCCATGGTGCGGCTGGGGCCATGATGGCGCCGCGCGTACTGATCGCCAAGCCTGGCCTCGACGGACACGACCGGGGCGCCCAGGTCGTGTCGCGCATCCTACGTGATGCCGGATACGAGGTGATCTACACCGGCCTCCGCCAGTCACCCGAGGCAATCGCTCACGCCGCTGTGAGCGAGGATGTCGACCTGGTAGGGCTGTCGTTGCTGTCAGCGTCCCATCTGGTCCACTGCCCGGCCGTCCGGCGGCGCCTTGACGAACTGGGTGCGTCGGATATTCCCATCGTCGCCGGCGGGGTCATTCCCGACGAGGATGTGCCCGCTTTGCGGTCGATGGGCGTGAGCGCGGTGGTCGGCGTGGGAGCAACACCGGCGCAGGTCCTCGCCACGGTGCGGGCCGTCATCGACGAGAACCAGAAAGCGGCCTCTCCGTGAACGCTACCGCTGCCAACGACGCCGTCCTCTCTCTCCGGCATGGACCGATCCTCGAGATCGTTTTCAACCGCCCGGAAGCTCGCAACGCAATGGACCTGGACGTGCTGGCAGGCTTGGAGCGGGCGGCGGACCTGGCCGAGGCCGACGACGCCATCCGCTGCATACTCGTCCACGGTTCGGGCCACCACTTCTCCGCCGGCGGAGACATCACGACGGCCGTCACCATGGACCTCGAACGTGACGCCCGGGCCTGGATCACGGAGTTCCAGCGCACGTTCATGCGCATCGCGGCGCTCCGCCAGCCCAGCGTGGCCGCGATCGAAGGCTACGCCCTCGGCGGTGGGCTGGAGTTCGCGCTGTGGTGTGACATCCGGATCGTGTCCACCAGTGCCCGGCTCGGCGTGCCTGAGGTGAAGATGGGTGCCATCCCGGCTGCCGGCGGCACCCAGCTCCTCCCGCGTCTGCTCGGCCGGGGTCCGGCGATGGCGCTGCTGCTCACGGGCGACCCGATCGACGGCCGCCGGGCGTACGAGCTCGGCCTGGCGACCCAACTCGTGGAGGAAGGGGAGGCGCTCGATGCGGCCCGGCGGGTCGCGGAACATCTGGCCACACTGGCGCCGCTCGCGCTCGCCGGCGCCAAGAAGGCCGTCCAGGCCGTTTGGCTTCCGCTTGCCGAGGCGATGGAGACAGAGCGCAGGATCGCCGCCGAACTGTTCGCCACTCGTGACCGACGGGAGGGGATGACCGCTTTTCTCGAACGGCGCACACCTCGTTTTGCCGGAACCTAAAGGGGACTCGTACCGATGACCGCCACCCGTGAGTTGACAGGCGTCGATGAGGAGACGTCAAGCTTCCTCGACACGCTCAACGCCTTCTGCAGGGAGCGGATCGCACCGCGAGCCGAGGACATCGACCGGGAGGACAAGTGGTTCCCGGATCTGCTAGGCGAGTGCGCCGCCCTGGGACTGCAAGGACTGCTGGTCGAGGAGAATGCCTTCCGCCGGGACCGCATCTTCCTGGCCGAGGCCGTGACCCGGCTGATCGGTTCATACTCACCCAGTGTGGGGTTGGCGCTGTGCGCCGCACACATCCAGTCGGTCATGTTGGCGAGCTACGGCCGCCCGGCCGTCAAGGAGAAGTGGCTCGGCCCGGTCGTGGCCGCTGAGGCGTTCGGGTCGATGGGCATTTCCGAACCGGATGCGGGAACCGATCTGCGCAACATCCGAACGGTCGCGCGGCGGGACGGGAAGAGCTGGGTCCTCAACGGGGGCAAGACCTGGACCACCTTGTCCCCGGTCTCGGACTTCACCGTCGTGCTGGCCAAGCTCGACTCCCGCGACCGCTCGGCCGAGATGGGCGTGTTCCTCGTCGAGCGGGACATGCCGGGCGTCACGTACGGCGCCAACGAGTCGCTGATCGGATACCACGGCCTGCCGATGGCCAACGTCTACCTCGAGGATGTCCAGGTGCCGGCCGACAACGTGATGACGGCCGAGGGTGGCTTCAAGAACGTCCTCCAAGGGCTCAACTTCGCTCGGATCGGCGCGGCGAGCCTCGGCGCCGGGATTCTGCACGGATGCCTCCGGCTCAGTACCGCGTACGCCCGCAGCCGGGTCACCTACGGGACACCCATCGCCAACCATCAGCTCGTCCAACTGCGCATCGGCGAGATGATGAACAACCTGGCTGCGGCCGAGGCACTGTGCCAGACAGCAGCGGCGTCGTACGCGACCGGTGACCCCGACCCGCACCTACTCGCCAGCGCCAAGGTCTTCTGCACCGATGCCGCGATGGCCGCGGCCACGGCGTGCGTCACGATCTTCGGCGGGATGGGGGTGACCGAGCAGTATGCGATCGAGCGCTACCTGCGCGACGCCAAGTGCACACAGATTTTCGACGGCACGAGCGACATCCTCACGCTGCAGGTCGGGCGCGCCGGACTCGCTCGGGAGGACTGGTGACCGAGTTCGTGAAGACCGCCGCGCTGGGCAGCCCACGCCCGCTCGAAGGCGTGACCGTGCTCGGCCTCGAGCAGTTCATCGCCGGGCCGTGCGTCACGATGTGGCTCGCTGACGCCGGTGCCCACGTCATCAAGGTGGAGCCGCCGTCCGGCGACCCGGCGCGCCAGCTCGGGCCGTTCGCGGTACGCGACGGCGCGCGGTTCAGCGGAATGTTCGCGCGGTTCAACCGGGGCAAGGAGATCGTCCGGGCGGACCTGCGGACCGAGGCGGGAGTGCGCACGGTACTCGATCTCGCGGAACAGGCCGATGTCGTGGTCGAGAACTTCAAGCCGGGCGTGCTCGCACGCCGAGGGCTGGGTTACGACGCGGTACGCGCGGTGTGCGAGGACGTGATCTACTGCTCGATAACAGGTTTCGGTGCCGACCCGCGGGCGGCCGGCCCGTACTCGGATTATCCGGCTCTCGACATCGTGGCCCAGGCGATGGGCGGGCTGATGCACCTGTGCGGCGAGGAGGGCGGGCCGCCTCTCTACCCGGGCTTCGGGATCGGCGATGTCGGCACGTCCATGTTCGCCACCATCGCCATTCTCCAGGCCCTCTACCGCCGGCAGCGTACGGGCGCGGGCGCCCGGCTCGACGTACCTATGTATGACTCGATGATCGCCCTGAACGAGCGTGCGATGAACGCCCTTGCCTACGCAGGCCACGTGAACACGCGCGGGCAGGCGGATCTCGCCGCGCCGTGGGGCGCGTTTCCCACAACCGACGGGCACGTGGCGTTGATCGTGCCCACGGATGCCATGTGGCGCAAGGTCTGTGCCGTCATCCAACGGCCGGACCTGGTATCCGACGAACGGACGGCGACGGCCGCCGAGCGCGTCGCTCACCGCGACACGCTCACCCATCCGGTGCTCGCCGGTTGGACCTCGACGCGCACTGCCGCCGAGGTGGTGGCGGCGTTGCTAGCCGCTGGCGTGCCGTGCGGGAAGGTCCAGAACTCGGCTGACCTCGTGTCCTGCCCACAGGTGGCCGCACGGGGCCAGCTGTGGGCGGCCACGGGCGCCGCTCCGGAGGGTGCGTTCGTCGTCGGTGTGCCCTATCGGTTCGTCGGCGAACCGGAGGCGCCGGTGCCGCCCGTCAACGCCTGAAGGAGAAGAGAACTCAGATGGCAGACAAGGTCTTTGTGGTGGGCGTCGGCATGACGGCGTTCGGCAGGTCCCCCGACCGCAGCCTGCGCAGTCTTGGGCGTGAGGCGACGCTCAACGCGCTGCGGGACGCCGGTGTAGGGCCCCGGGACGTCGGCGTCCTCGTGTGCGGGACCGCGCGTAGCGGGATGCTGCAGGGCCGCGAGAGCGGCGTCGGCCAACTGGTGGGTTGGGAACTAGGCATCAACCAGATCCCGGTCTACAACGTGAAGAACTATTGCGCGTCCGGCTCAACCTCATTCGACGTGGCGCGCTTGGCGGTGGCGTCCGGCGAGCACGATGTCGCACTTGCCATCGGGCTGGAGAAGCTGACCGCGCGTGCGGGCAAGGGAGCCACGCTGACATCCGACGGGATGGAGATCGAGGGCGATCTTGGCTTCTCGCCTCCGGCGTACTTCGGAATGCTCGCCCGCCGGCACATGGAGCAGTACGGCACCACCCGTGAACAGATGGCGATGGTAACTGTGAAGAACCGCCGCTTCTCCGCGCACAACCCCTACACCCAGTACAAGGATCAGGTCACCGTCGACGAGGTGCTCGCAGCCAAGCCGATAGCGGAGCCGTTGACCCTGCTCGACTGCTGCCCGACCACCGACGGGGCCGCCGCCGCGGTGCTCGTGTCCGAACGCGTGCTCGACCGACTGAGGGTACGCGCGCGAGCAGTCAAGGTGGAGGCCAGCGTCCTGCGCACCGGCATCTACGAACAGCTCAAGGACATGACCACGTTCGAGCTCGACGTGCGGTCCAGCCGGTTGGCCTATGAGAACGCTGGCATCGGTCCAGAGGACGTGGACGTCGCCGAGGTACACGACGCCTTCACGATCGCCGAGATCACCCACTACGAGGATCTGGGCCTGTGCGCGAAGGGTGAGGGCGGTCAGTTCGTCGAGTCTGGAGCATCTGATCTCGGCGGCAAGGTGGCGGTGAGTACGAGCGGTGGGCTACTGACGCGCGGACACCCGTTGGGTGCCACGGGTCTGGCACAGGTGCACGAGATCGTCATGCAGTTGCGCGGCGAGGCGGGGGAACGCCAAGTCGACGGTGCGAAGGTGGGCCTGACCCACGTGGCCGGTGGCTTTATGGAGAACGACATCGCCACGAGCGCCGTCGCGCTCTTGAGTCGTTGAGTTTGAGGAGGAGGGCGAATGACCCGCCTGCCCGGCGAACATGCGCTGGATCAACAGGTCCTACGGAAGAGCAACGAGAGGTGGCGCCTGGTGGGTTCGCGTTGCGCGTCCTGCGGTAAGGTGTTCTTCCCTCCTCGGACGCTGTGTGCCGACGACCTCACCAAGTGCGAGGAGAGGCTCCTCTCCACCCAGGGAACTGTTTACGAGGCCTCCCACATCAGGGTTGCGCCGGTCGGGTTCACCGCCCCTTACTGGATAGCATATGTGGACCTTCCCGAGGGCGTCCGGCTCTTCGCCCAGCTTGACTGGCGAGGCGACGAGCCACCCAGGCACGGTGACGCGGTGGAGTGTACGGTCCGCGTGGTGCGCACCGAGCCACACGAGGTGCTCGGTCCGGTGTTCACGGGGCCGCAATGACGGCGCGTGGCATTCGGGTACGGTCGCTACCTGACGCGATCGCCGAGGTCGTAAAGCCGGGGATGTTGCTGCATTTCGCCCTGGCACAGGCACGGCCCAACGCGGCGATCCGCGAGCTACTGAGCCAGTTCTCGCCACCGCAAGCCAAGTTCTCCCTGTCGGCGACCGGATTCGGTGGCCCGCAGCTTGGGTTGTTCCTTGTCGCGGCCGGATTGGTAGACCGGCTCGTCACGGGTTTCGTCGGCCACCAGTACCCGAGCCCTGGGCCCGACCGGCGCACCAATCGGATGATCGACCGGGGAACGCTGCGGATCGAGGCGTGGTCGCTGCTCACGTTCCTCCAACGGTTGCGGGCCGCCGCGCTCGGTGTCGAATGGTTCAGCACCGGCAGTCTTACCGGGTCCAGCCTGCTTGACGGCTCACCGGATGTGCGGTGCCTCGAGGGTGTCACACTGGTGCGCGCGCTACGGCCCGACGTCACGTTCGTTCACGGTGTCGTCGCCGACGCGGACGGCAACACCGTGTTGTCCATCCCCGCGGGCGAAGGGATGGCCGGGGCCGCCGCCGCACGACACGGCGCCATCGTCACTGTCGAGGAGATTGTCGAGACCGCGGACCTACGCGCGGCGCACGGGGCTCCAATCCTCCCCGGCGCACTGGTGCGGGCGGTATGCCCCGTGCGGTTTGGCGCCCACCCCTCCGGCGTTTACGCACCTCCCGGTTTCGGCTCCTATGGCTACGCAGACGACTACGCGTTCATTGAGGAGAGCGTGGCCGCGCTCGGTCTCCCTGACGACCAACTGGCGACCTGGATGAGCGAGCACCTGCACGCCGTGCCGACCGGTGACCGATTGGCGCGGCTGCGTGCCTGGCGGGAGTGGGCGCCGCCGACGGTCTCGCCGCCTATCCATCCGACCGGCGAGGAAGTGGCGGCCTCGGTCGCTGCGAGGGTTATCCGCGATCTTGTGCGGCGTCCGGATGCGCCCTCGTTCGTCCTGACCGGTATCGGCCTGTCCAGTCTGGCCACCTGGCTGGCGAGGCACGGCGACGACTCCTTCCCACCCCTGGTCTCCGAGGTCGGCCTCTACGACTACACGCCCGCCCCTGGGAACCCGTTCCTGTTCTACTTTCCGAACCTGGACCGATGCGCGGCTCTGACCGACACCGATGCCATCCTCGGTACGCTCGTCCAGGGGCACGGCGCACGGTCGCTGGCGGTGCTGGCCGCTGGCCAACTCGACCGCCACGGAAACATCAACTCCACCCGTACCAGGTCGGGCTGGCTCACCGGCTCCGGTGGCGCGAACGACATTGTCATCGGCAGCATGCGAAACGTCGTCCTGGTTCCTCATCGACCAGGCCGCCTCGTCGAGCAGGTGGACCACGTCACCAGCCCCGGCCGGCATGTCACCACGGTGGTCACAGACCGCGCCGTCCTCGATAAGGACGGCGACGACCTGGTGCTGACGGGGGTCGTGGTTCCGGAAGGCGCCGACCTCGACACGGTCGTCCATGAAGTCGTCCAGGCCACGCCGTGGGACCTGCGGACCGCCCGGAGCGTCAGTGCACTGGCTCCCCCGAGCGAGTGGGAACTGGCGGTGTTGCGTTCGTACGACCCCGAACGGCGCCTACTTGGAAGGGGGCAGGAGGTACCGGTGAAAGGATCCATGACGTGAAAGCAGGCGTGTTCCTGCCGACCTTCGCCGCTAGCGGCCCGATCGACGTCGAGGCGGTGCGGCGGATAGCCGTGGCCGCCGAGCGGCA
The DNA here is from genome assembly GCA_009380105.1 of Micromonosporaceae bacterium. GTDB lineage: Bacteria > Actinomycetota > Actinomycetes > Mycobacteriales > Micromonosporaceae > WHSM01. The sequence continues at coordinate 7,639 of WHSM01000052.1, read as the reverse complement.
CGGGTTCGAGTACGCATTCGTCGGCGACCACCTGGTCTGGAACGTGGGAATGCTGGCACCGCTGCCGACCCTCGCCTACCTCGCGGCAGCGACCGAGCGCATCAAGCTGGGCACCGGCGTGTATCTCCTCCCGCTGCGCCCGCCGATGATCGCGGCGAAGGACGTCGCCACTGTAGACGCCCTCAGCGGCGGCCGGCTCGTGCTCGGCGTGGGCGCCGGTGGCGAGAACCCCCTCGAGTACCGCGCGGCGGGAGTAGCGCCAGGCAACCGTGGGGAGCGCATGGAGGAAGGACTCATCGCACTGGGTTCACTACTCGGCGGCGAGGGAACCGCGATCGAGGGCCGCTTCACCTCGGTGCCGGCAGTGTTGCTTGATCCACGTCCGGAACGGACGATCCCGCTCTGGCTCGGCGGGAGGGCCGACGCTGTGGTCGATCGGGCCGCCAGGATGGCCGACGGGTGGTTCCCGGTGTGGGTGAGTGCGCGCCGCTACGCTTCGGCCCACGACCGCGTCTTCGCAGCCGGCCGTACGGACGAGGACTTCGTGTTCGCCCTCAACCTCTTTGTGGCGCTCGCGGACACGCGGGAAGAGGGGTATCGGCTTGCGTCCAGGCATATGGAGGCGGCTTACGCGCTTCAATTCAGCAAGTTCGCCAAGTACGTCGCATACGGCACCGCCGACGACATCAAGGAACTGCTGGAGCCGTACCGCGCCGCTGGCGTGACCCAGGTGGTGTTCAACCTCACCGGACCGGGCCAGGCTGAGATGCTCGACCGGCTGGCGGAGGAGGTGCTGCCGTGGCTGGGAGGCCACGTCGGGAACGACGTCCGGTAGACTCGTATCCTGTATAGGAGCTTACGTCGGGCCTACGGCGGGCCGATGTGAAATCGATGCCCCTGCCGTTGAGCTGACCGTTATCGCAAAGGTGTCATGTGAATGGCTGTGTCCGAATTCCGCCAGGTCGATGACCTGCGAGAGCCCGCGCCGCTCGGTGGCCGTGTCTCACGTGAGACACTTGGGCGTCAGATCGCTAACGCACTACGGAACCAGATCCTGCTCGGCGAGCTGCGCCCCGGCCAGCATCTGAACCAGCAGCAGGTCTGCGAGCGGTTCGGCGTCAGCCGGATGCCGGTCCGCGACGCGTTCATGCTCCTCACCTATGAGGGGTTCGTCGTAGATGAGGGAGCCGGGCGACTCGCAGTGGCTCGACTTACCCGGCGTGACCACGAAGACGTCTACATGATCGAGGGAATTCTGCACGGCATCGCGTGCCGCCGCGCCACTGAGGCTGCCACCTCGGACGAGTTGATCGAGTTGAAGGATCTACACGAGCGCCTAGCGAGCGCGGTAAGGGCGCGCGACGGCGCCGCGATGGCGACCCTGAATTGGGCGTTTCACCGGCGAATCAACCAGATCTCGGCGTCCCCGAAGCTGACGGCCGCACTCAAGCCGCTCGCGCAGAGCATTCCCCGCGAGCTGTTCTCGTCCGTACCCAGCTGGGGGAGCAAAGCCGTGGCCGTGCAGCAGAAGCTACTGGCGGCGATGCGCGCGCGCGACGCCGAAAGGGCAGAGGAGATCATGGTAAAGCACGTCAATGAGGCCGGCGCCGACTTTCTCAAGTTCTTGCAAGGTCGGGGCGTTGACTTCGCTTCGTGAAGCAACCTGACGAGGTCTCACGGCCGGACGGGAGGTGGTGGTGACCCAGCCACGGGACTGGGCGGAGCTAGGCGCCTACCCGGTGGACGTTGATGTATTCCGGATCCCTCTGCCATTGCCAGGCGACGGCCTTCGGGCCGTGAACGTCTATGCGATCCGAACGGATCAGGGGTTGGTCGTGGTCGACGGAGGGTGGGCGCTGGAAGAATCTCGTCGACAGTTTCAGTGGGCGTTGAAGGAGATCGGCGCAAGCCTATCGGACATCAATCGGTTCCTTGTCACCCATGCACATCGCGACCACTACACCCAGGCTGTCGCTGTCCGCCGAGAGTACGGCACCCGAGTCAGCCTCGGGGTCGGCGAACGCGAATCGTTGGTCGAGATGGCCCGACCCGGTGCCATCCACGGCGGCCCGCAACTGGTACGACTGCGCCGAGCCGGGGCCGACCCCGTGATCGAGAGATTGCTCACCGCAAGATTCGACCGTCCGGTCGACCTCACGAACTGGGACCTGCCCGACGAATGGCTCGACGCCGGCACGACGCTTCCGCTAGACGACCGGAAATTACTCGCACTGCCTACTCCCGGCCATACCCGAGGTCACCTCGTCTTCGCTGACCTTGGACACCGAGTCCTGTTCGCCGGTGACCACGTTCTGCCGCACATCACGCCGTCGATAGGGTTCGAGTACTCGGTATCGGCTTCACCGTTGGCCAACTACCTCAGCTCCCTCGCAGCCGTCCGGCAGCTACCCGACATGCTGTTGCTGCCGGCACACGGCCCCGTGACTGAGAGCGTGCATCTGCGGGTGGATGAGTTGGTGGCCCATCACCACGAGCGCCTGCAGGCCTGCCGAACTGCGGTGACTGGTGGCGCCCGTACCGGGTACGAGGTCGCTCAGGCACTGCGTTGGACCCGACGGGGTCGAGACCTGGCGACGTTGGACACGTTCAACCAGATGTTGGCCACACTCGAGGCGGCCGCGCACCTAGATCTGCTCGTTGCCCAGGGCTTGTTGATCGAGGCGTCGAGCAGCGAGGTAGTCCGCTACACCGTGGCTTGACCAACGCCCGTCTGGGAGCAGAGTGGTGTTGCCCGTCGTTCGGCGTGAGCATGTGGGAATCTCGGTGCCGTCGCCGAACCACTTGCGGTTGATCCGCTCGGCGTGGAAGTCACGCCCGATCAGGTCCGGCGCCCGCCACCGGCCCCTGCCCGGCCGGGTAGTGCCCCGCCGCCGGTATCTGCGCCTGGCGACCAGGCCCTGCTCGCGCATCAGCTCCGCGACGGTGTTCTCGCTGACCTTCCAACCCAAATCCCGCAGGTCGGCGGTGATCCGCGGAGAACCGTAGGCCCCGCGGTGCTTGCCGAACAGGTAGGCAATGACCGCGGTCAACGCCGCCCGGCGTTTGCGCCGCAGCGAGGAATCCCCACCCCGCCACTTGTAAAACCACGCCTGGCTGACTCCCAGCGCCCGGCAGCACACCGCGTGCGGGACGCCGTGCTCCGCCCTCTGAGCAGCGATGAAGGCGGCCACGGCTACCGGCCCATCGTTTGCTCGACCCAGAGGGCCACCGAGCGCTTGAGCACGTCACCGCATCCGCAGCTCAGCGTTCTCCCTGCGCAGCCGCGCCAGCTCGGCCCGCTCGTCCTCGCTCACCGCGCCGTTGCCGCCCTCGCGACGCCGCTCAGCGTTGACCCAGTTACCCAAGGTCCCGTCGTGGATCCCAAGCTCCCGGGCCACCTGCGCGATCGGCTTCCCGGTCTCCCGCACCAGCCGGACCGCGCCGTCCTTGAACTCTTGATCGAACTTCCTGCGCGACTCTGCCATCGCCCGTCCTCCTTAAGGCGATGTCTCCACGCTACGAGGGAAAGCCCACACAGGCATCGGGTGCCTTGGTACAGCGTGAACGGCACGTCGCGGTGGTCCTTGGCCCCTGGGATCGCCAGCGACTCGAGGGTGCACACCCGGAACGCCTCGTCCACGTCCAGGTGCTCGGCGCGGGTCGGCGTGTAGGGGGGTGGCGTCGGCGACCACCAGCACCGTGTCGAGGACGAACTCGCCGTCGACCTGTGACCCGAACAGCACAACTGAACCTCGGCTCAGTGTGACTGCAGCGCCGACGGGGTCCCGTGTGGGGTGAGCTGCTTGCAGTTGCTGCTCGCCTCGGTCATGCCGGCGGCGCACCAGCGCAAGGCCATCTGGCCGCTGGTCCAGTTCTCGGCTATCAGGCGGTTCTCACCCCGGTCCAGTAAGGGTTCATTTTCGACTCAGACCCCGGAGGTCTTCGTGGGTGTTGCGTCTCAGCTTCTCGGGATGACGGCGGTGACAATGGTGCTCTTCTGGCGCACCACGACGGCAGAGCCGCTGACGGGCTTGACATAGATTTTGATCTTGAATTTTCGGCTGCAACCAGATGCGATGCTGACTGGAGCCGACGCGCTCCAGAACACCATCTTGTGGCGTTCGTGCCTGTCGATGAACGTGGTTCTTCCCTCGCGGCCCGGATGGTATGTGACGTTGCAATACTCGATTCCGGACGCCGGGGTGCCTCGTTGCAGGATCACCAGGCGGGTGGTCACCTTTGCTCCCGAGGAATCGACGCGACCGTCGCAGGGGTCCTTGCTTCCGTCAGCGACGCACGCTGTCAGTCCCACGTCGCCGCTGAGGATCAACGAACTGGTTGTGTCGGGCGCGGTCCATTCGACCACGGCGGCATCGTGGGCGTCGCCGTCGGCCAGGACCTCCGAGTTCGCCGGCGGTCCCGGTGCCGCCCACCGTGCGGCGCGTGACCGGCTGGCTCACCCGCCGCCCCGACGACCTCAGCGAGGACGACACCCTCGCGATCAAACAGATCCTCGCCCGCAGCCCCAAACTGGACGCCACCTACACGCACGTACGCCAGTTCGCCGAGATCATGACCAACCGGCAGGGCCAGCGGCTCGGCGAGTGGCTCGAGACCATCGACGAGGAGGGCGCGCCAGCGCTGAAGTCGTTCGCCAACGGGCTGCGCAGCGACATCGACGCCGTCATCGCCGGACTCACCCTCCCGCACAGCTCCGGAGCCGTCGAAGGCAGCATCAACATAAAGATCAAATACATCAAACGGCAGATGTTCGGCCGAGCCAACTTCGACCTACTCCGCATCCGCGTCCTCCACGCGGCATAAGCCGGGCAGGCTCCGAGCGGAATCACGAAAAGTGCGCCAGAGCCTCTTTGCGTGTCCGCTGGCACGTGCTGGAGCGCGAACCCTGTGGCGCAGCGCGGTGGGGGGTGTTGTGATGGCGGGGTGTCGCACGATGGTGGCATGCCTCGGGGTGTGCTGGGGTCGCCTGGGTGGCGTGAGGGTTTCGGGTACGGACTGAGCCTTTGGGTCCATGGGCCGCGCCAGCCGGCGCTGCGGGTTGAGGTGTGCGCCGGACGCCGGCTGCTGGTTCGCCAGTCGGGTGCGCCTGTGCTTCTGGCTGAGGTGTCGCCTGGTTGGGGCGGTTTCCGTTACGCCCGCGCAGACACGTTCCGGTCTGCGCTGCCGCCGCTGCGGGCTTCCGAGGCGCGCCGGCTCGGGGACGGCTCTGGCGCCCGGCCCTGGCACATGCGTTGGGCTCACCGTTTCGTCTCGCTGCTTGAACGGTCCACGCGCTCGCCGCTGCACAGGGGACGTTGGGCGCTTCGGGTTGAGCCGGAGGACGTCGTCACCGACGCGGCGCGCGCCGACGCCCAGTGGGAGCCGCTGTTGATGTCGGCTCCGGTTGGCGGGGTGGACTGGCTGCGGCAAGGCGGTAGCCCGGTGATCGCGTTGCGGCGATTGTCGCCGCCGGAATCGGCGCGGGTGAAGAGCTGGCGTCGGCAGGCCCGTGACGGTGTGCTTCCGCCGGTGCTGTTGTGGTGGGTCTCCAGCATCTGCGGGTACGTGATCCTCGACGGGCATGACCGGCTGCAGGCGGCGCTGGCCGAGCGTATGTGGCCGGCCTATCTCACACTGGGCATGCTGCCCGCCGCAGATCGCGCGGAGCCCGCCATCGATCACGTGATCTCTCGCTACCAGCGGGTGATGAGCGACCCGCGTGTCGACACGGCCGCAGCCGCAGCGGGTCGTTCAGCGAGCCAGGTCTTGAAGGCCTGCTTGGAACGACCTTCGACCATGTCCAGCAGCCGCGCTGGGCCGGTCCCGTCGCGGATCCCAGTCAGATCGATGATCACGGTGACGTACTTGTCACCGCGGCGGGTGTGACGCCACACGTGCTCGTCGACCCCGATCACGCGCACACCGTCGAACCGCGCGGGGTCCTCGATCAGAAGCCGTTTGCCCTCGGCCAGGACGGCGTCGTTGGCGGTGTTCCAGGCGACCCCGAGCCCCTCGGCGACCCGGGCGACCGTCAGGTGCTGGACCACGATCCCCTCCAGCGCCCACCGCAGCCCATGACGCGACAGCTTCGCCCGCGGCTCCGCGGCCCGACTGGTGTCTTGGCGCCACACGTGCCCGCACCCGGTGCACCGGTAGCGGCGCAACGCGACGACCAGCATCGTCGGTCGCCACCCGAACGGCTCGTGCGCAAGCCGGCGAACCACAGTGTCACGCGAGACCCCCCCGCAGCCACAGCGTCGACACCACTGATCAGGTTCGACGACCCGGCATGCGAGGACCGCTCGGTCCGGCTCGAGCCGCTGCCCTGTGACTTCAAGGCCGAGCTCGTCGAGCCGGCAGAACGCGGTCAGATCAGCGCAGGCGAAGCCCGCATCGGGAGTAGCGTCAGGCACGTCGAGGTCTTCCAGATGGGCGGCGTAGGAACCTCCATCCTCGGGAGACCTCGACCCCTACCCGGCCACCGACCTGAGTTTGGTCATCCCTGCCGTTCTGGGCGGGTTGCAGGGCTGTGGCCTGGGGTGATGCATGGAGGGCGGCGGGGTTTGAGGCACTAATTGGTGCCTCTACGCTCGGCGGGTGGCGTGGATACGGCGAGTGCGGACGGCGTCGGGAGCGACGGCTGTGCAGGTCGCTGAGTACGCCGATGGCCGCCGGCGGATTGTGGCGCATGTCGGTTCGGCTCACACGGAAGCAGAGCTTGGGCTGCTCCTGGGACGGGCGCGTGTGCTGCTGGAAGACGCGCAACGGGCCGAGCTCGATCTTGGGGTCGAACCCACGCCGGGCAGGGTCGACCTGATCGCGGCGGCGGAGGAGCTGTCGCTGTTCGACGACCCAGTTCGGCTGGGGCCCGGGGTTGGGCAGGGGGCGGCGCCGCGGGTGGTGGCGACCTGTTCGCGGGTTTTGTTCGACGCGCTTGCGGGAGTGTTCACCGACTTGGGGTTCGATGTCCTTGGGGACACGACTTTCCGGGATCTGGTGATCGCCCGGATCGTCGAGCCGACCTCGATCCTGGATACCGGGCGTGTCCTGGCCGACCTGGGCCAGCAGCCGGCGAGTGAGAAGACGATGCGTTGAGGTTCCCCCGCTTTCCCGGAGACTTGGTTATCTGGCTCCGGCTGGGTCGGGTTGGATGGTAGCCGGGGCGGGTTGATCTTGTTGCCGGTGGTAGGCCTCCTCGTACTCGTCGGGTGACAGGCCGCTCAGGCCTTCCTGGATGCGGCGGGGGGTTGTACCAGCCGTCGATGTAGCGGAACAGCGCGGCGTCGGCCTCGGCGCGGGTGGCGAACACGGTGCCGGGCCAGTACACGAGCTCGACCTTGAGGGTCGACCACAGGTTCTCGGCGAGGGCGTTGTCCCACGTCGTCAACTGCTCCCGATCCCGACGGTGATCAGCGGACTGTTCGGGTGATCCACCCGTTCCATCCGTGGTTTGGGCGGGGGTTCGTGTTCCTCGCCATCCGCCAGACCTGGTCGGAGGATCGGGTGTTCTTCCTCGACGGTGACGGTCGGCAGTGCTCGCTGCCAGTGGGGTGGACCGATGCTGTCGATCCGGACGTGTTCGTCGTGATAGCGGCTGGCCGGCGCCCGTTCCGGGTTGCCGACCTGCTCGCTTTGGGGC
>WHSM01000210.1 GCA_009380105.1 Micromonosporaceae bacterium | reverse complement strand
TGGTTGATCAGGTCGACCTCGTGCAGGAACCGCAGCGCCTCGCCGACGCCGAGCTCCTGGGCGCGGGCCTGGAAGGCGCGGATGTCCTTGGGCAGGCAGCCGCCGCCGAAGCCGACGCCGGCGCGCAGGAACGCCTTGCCGATCCGCGCGTCGTACCCGATGGAACGAGCCAGCAGCGTGACGTCGGCGTCGGTGGCCTCGCAGATCTCGGCCATCGCGTTGATGAAGGAGATCTTGGTGGCGAGGAAGGCGTTGGCCGCCACCTTGACCAGCTCGGCGGTGGGGAAGTCGGTGACCACCACGGGCACGTCACGGTCCTCGGCCGCGGCCAGCTCGAACACGCCTTTGTACGCCGCGTACAGCATCGACCGGGACCATTCGCTGCGTACCCCGAAAACCAGCCGGTCGGGGCGGATCACGTCTTCGACGGCGAAGCCTTCCCGCAGGAACTCCGGGCTCCATGCGACCTCGACGCCGAGGTCTGCCGGCGCGTGCCGGTCAACGAGGTCTTCCACCCAGGACGCGGTGCCGACCGGGACGGTGGACTTGCCGACGATCAGCGCCTTCCGGGACAGGTGCGGGGCGAGGCCGGTGATCGCGCTCTCGATGTAGGTGAGGTCGGCGTTCATGCCGTCGGGGCGCTGCGGGGTGCCGACGCATACGAAGTGCACGTCCCCGAAGGCCGCGGTCTGGGCGTAGTCGGTGGTGAACTTGAGCCGGCCGGTGGCCAGATTGCGGCGCAGCAGCTCGTCCAGGCCGGGCTCGTGGAACGGCACCTCCCCGGCGGCCAGCTTGGCGATCTTGGCTTCGTCCACGTCGAAGCCGAGCACCTCGTACCCTAGCTCGGCCATGCAGATGGCATGTGTGGCGCCCAGGTAACCGGTGCCCAGGAAGGCCAGACGCGGCCTCGGCGCCCCGGAAGGCGGCGCCACTGCGGCGTGCGGCTGGACCGGCGACGTGCTCGGATACTGGACAGTCACGCCTGATCTCCTCGGGGCAAGGGAGCCACGGCTGGCGCCGTGGGCTGTGGTGGACTCGGGTTCTCGACTGGGCCGGGCGAAGCCTCAGCGCTGGGATGTGGTGCTGGGGCGCTACCCGGTTGGTGTGCTCTGCTCGACTGCGTGGCGAGGGTCGAACGCTCTCCGCGTACGGCACGCGCGGCGCGCACACCGACGTGAACCCCGGTGAGCACGCCAGGGTGAGAATAGCGGCTGCCGGTATCGGCGCACTTAGTCTCTGCCCAACGTTTGTCGACTACATGCTGCGGATCATTTCCGGCAAATCCCCCTATCTGGTGGCGTGATGGCGTGGAGGCGCTGGTGAGGCCGCTGCGGCGGCCGGCAACCGCCGGTCAGTCGCTGTTCACCTGAGCGCTCTGCGTTGATTGTCTCCCATGCGGGACGTGTCCGACACCACGTCACCAACGGGGTCCAGGCGAGGTTACCCGCCGGCACCCTCGGCTCCTGGGTGAACGTTAAGGCGGGTGGCAGGTTGCCGGGTGGCGGCAGACCCCGCGCCGCGCGCCCTCGAACTCGTTGGGTGACGCGCCCATTTGGGTAACTGTCTAGATGCTAGACGTTTGACTGTCTAGTTACTAGACTGCACACTATGAGGGCGAGGGAAGTCGTACGAGAGATCACCCGCCGCGGCGGCTACTTCACCCGCCAGGTCGGATCGCATGCCCGATACCGAGCCGAGTACACCAAGCCTGACGGCACGACAGGCCAGGTGGACACCGCAGTGGCGATGCATCCACGCGACATCCCCATCGGCACGCTACGACGCATCGAGAAGGACCTGGAGCCGGCATTCGGAAGAGGGTGGCTGCGATGACTACGTACAAAGTGCATGTGACCCGGGAGGACGAACACTGGCTCGCCGACGTGCCCGACGTGCCCGGCGCCCACACACATGCTCGTAGTCTCGCCGGCTTGCGCCGCGCAGTCCGCGAGGTCATCACACTGATGGCCGACTACGCTGACAGCGCCGTTGACGACGAGGACGCCTTCGACATCGTCTTCGGATTCGACTTCGCCGACGACGACATGGACTCAATGATCACCGCGATCCGCGAACTACGAGCCCAAGTCGACCAGGCGCAGCGCCGGCTGGCCGAGTTGACCCCGTCCGCGCTGCACGCCCTCGACTCCGAGGGGCTCAGCGTCCGCGACGAAGCCGAAGTGCTCGGCCTCTCACATCAGCGTGTGCAGCAGTTGCGCCAGGAACTGCAAGACGCCTGATTCTCCGGGACGGATCGGGCGAGTTGATCCAAGCACCGCCACGGCGACCACAGGTGTCCGCTCGTCAGAAGTCACGTAACTTCGGGGCTAGATTACGGATCGGAGATCTCGCGACTCTTCAGGAGGCTATCTGGCCTGTGTACAGGCGGGTGAGGTCTATCAGCTCCACGTCGCCTCGGGTCGCTGCGGCTCGCCGCAGGTCGTGGTTGAACCCGGCGGCGGCGAACAGCGCGAGGATCGTGTCGGACGTGTCGTACCCCCGGCGCGTCAGCACGTCTTTGATCATTTCGAGTCGGCTGAGATCAGCCTGGCTGCGCGCAGCGAGTGTCGCCTTGGCCTGGCCCAAGAGCGTGAGGTTCTCGCCGTTGACCGCGATGACGTCCACCTCGTGCTTCGCGCGCCCGTGGTCGTCCTGCACGCAATGGTTCCTCCGGAGGCGTGAAGGGCCGGTCCTTCGCCGTGCTCACCTCGGGCAGAAGTTCCCGCACCGCCGGATGGGTACGCCACCGGCGGAGGGTGTGCGCGAGTCGGCGTATGTCGAGCCGCACGGTGGCGGAGGCGATGTCTGCCGTGAGCGGGAGCAACTGGTGGGTTAGCGCGCAGGCGCGGTCGACCTCGCCTGCGGCGGCGTACGCCAATGTGGAGTTCCCCCGGGTTCCGGACAACCGAGGTGTGAGGACAGCAGTTGTCCTCACCGAGAGGAGTCCGGATGCCCGTGCCACACCCGCCCGAGTTCCACCGCCGCGCGGTGGAGCTGGCTCGCCGGCAGGACAAGCCGGCCACAGAGCTTGCCAAGGGTTTGGGGATCTCCGAGTCGTGCCTGCGTAGCTGGGTCAAGCAGGCCGACGTCAACCAGGGCCACGCCGAGGGTCTGAGCAGCGACGAGCGTGAGGAGTTGCGCGCGCTGCGGCGTCAGGTCCGGGTGTGTGGCGATGTCGTGGTGGCTCAGCCACCCATCCGTGGCCCATGACACCGACGCCGTGCTCGACCTCTCACCTGAGCGCTCTGCGTTGATTGTCTCCCATGCGGGACGTGTCCGACACCACGCCCGGCGTCGCTGCCCCGTCCGCTGTTAGCTTCTCAACGCCTCAGAGTCGCGGAGTTGGCCGTTCACGTCGAGCAGCCCCGCCCGGTCCAGCACCGCCACGGAGCCCGTGTACCTGCGGCACGGCCACGTCTCGCCGCAGTCGGGACCGATGCACTGCCGGGTGAACAGCGAAGGGATGTGCAGCGCGAAGTCGGCCTTGGCCTGCTCGATCTCCTCCGGGGTGAGCGGAGCGTGGCGTGGGGCCGGTTTCCTGGGGAATGCCTCGCTCACGCGCAGCGCCTCCATCGCGTCTGTCCTCTCGGGTGGGTTGTCACCCGACGCCGAGGGCCTGAGCCTTACCCGGCGTCGGGGACTTGCGTGTAGCCTCGCCCACACGGCGCGTGACTTGTAGTAGCTCCCGTTTCCCACTGTTTCCCCGCTTCGCGATGGTGACGATGCGCATAGGCGATCAGCTAAGAGTGGCCCGCGAGAAGGCCGGCGTTACCCTTGCCCAGTTGGCTGCCCGCACCTCGTACTCCCGTTCGTACCTGTGCAACGTGGAGGCCGGTCGGAAGACCGCCGGGCCTGCTGTGGTGCTGGCCTATGAGCGAGGGCTACGGGATGAGATGAAACGCCGCGGGCTCTTGACCGGCGTGGCCGCCGGGATCGTCGCGCCGGCCGCCGCCTCCGAGTTGCTGTTGCGCGGGTTCGCTGCCGCGCTCGACGGCCGGAAGTCCGAGGACGAGTGGCGGCACCGCGCTGACGAGTACGGCCGCGACTACATGGAGCTGGGCGCGCCCGAGCTGCAAGACAAGCTCTCCGGCGACATGATCGTCCTGCAGCAGCACCTGGAGACCCCGGCCTTGTGGGGCACCGCCGCGAAGCTGATGACGCTGTGGGGCAAGGTGTCCGGCGGTCCCCGCGAGTCGATCCGCTGGTACCGGTTCGCTGGAGACGCCGCTGACCGCTCGGAGGACGACGACCTGCGCGTGTGGGTGCGTGGCCGCGCGGCGATCGCGCTGGCCTACGAGGGCGCGGCGCTGCCCGTCGCCCGGACCTTCGCCCAGCATGCCCTGGACCTGTCTGACAAGCCGTCTCTCGGCGCGCTGAACGCCCGGCTGGCGCTTGGCCACGCCGTTGCGATCCAAGGTGACGTTGACACCGCGGCGCGGGAACTGGAGCAGGCTAAGCGGGTCTTCGATGTCGCGGCGAGCGAGGAGCAGGTCAGCGACTTCGCGGTCCCCGAGTGGCGCATGGCGATCATGCTGGGTCTGGGGTACGCGCGGCTCGGCGACGAGCGGCGGGCGCTCACCGAACACGCGACAGTGAAGGCCACGATCCCGAAGCACCTGGTGCGCTTTGACGCGCACATGGCTCTGCACCAGGGCTTGTTGATGGCGCGGGCCGGCGACAAGCCGGCAGGGCTCGCCTACGCGAAGGCGTCGTTGGACAAGCTGGCTCCGGAGAAGCGGTCGCAGTCGTTGTGGCGTGGCGATCAGTCCTTGACCGTTCGCCCGATCGGTGAACTGGCGCGTTGTACGCCGCAGATCACCCAGATCTACGACGGCGCCAACCAGGTCCAGCGCATCGTTATCGCCCGCCAACTCCTGCGATAGGCCCTGGCCGTCAACTGGCGACTGGCTCGGCTGGTCGCGGAGTTGGCCATTGACGTCGAGCAGCCCGGCGCGGTCGAGGACCGCGACGGCGTTGAGGTAGCGGCGGCACGGCCAGCCGTCGCAGTCTTCGGTGAGGCACCGCCTTGCGAACAGCGACGGGATGTGCAGTGCGAAGTCGGCTTTCGCGGGAATGCCTCTCTCACGCGGACAGCGAACGCACGGCCTCGCGGAACTCACGCACAGGCCGGCCGCGAGGGTCGCGTCGCCGAAGTTCCTCGCCGACCTCCTTGGCGACCATCAGAAGTTGCGGCAGCGACCGGCGGCGAGCGTTGAAGGCATCCAACGCAACGTCCACGGCTTGTTCCAGGTCGTCGGCTCGGGCGGCGACCTTCCCGAGCGTCAGGCGGGCCTCCGCCATCCGCATCGGCGCCTTCTCGGTCCCGTCCGGCGCGGTTCCCAGCAGGAGAACCTGCTCCGCGTGGTGTCGCGCCAGCTCGTCTTCGCCGACGATCCGGTAGGCGTCCATCGCGTAGAAGTCCCACTTGTCGGGGTCGACCACGAAGTGGTGGTCAGGCCGTGCCGGAGGCGAGAACCGGTCCAGCAACCAGCGACCCCGTTCCAGCGCGGCCCGCACCCCGCGGACGTCTCCCATGCGGGCGAGCGCCTTGGCCTGTTGGCCGAGCAGTTGCACCGCTGCGGTGTGCTCGCCGACGACACCCTGCCCAGCCCCGGCCGCGGTGACCACGTCGCGGTAGCGCCCCTGGGTCAGCGCGAACCAGGCCGACATCTCCCACGCCCACGCCGCGATCTCACCGTTGCCGCCCTCCTGGGCCAGCTCCAGGGCGGCGACGCGGGTCGCCTCGGCCGCAGGGCGCAGCTCCAGGTCGTACTCGACGCAGCCGACGACCAGCGCCAGCCACCCGGCGATGGTCAGCAACTCCTGATGCTGCCGCAGCCCAACCGGCCGGCGCAGCAGCCGCTCCACCTCACGCAGCCAGCGGATCCCCTCGGCGCGTAGCCGCTGCTCGTCTCGCCATCCGTACTCGCAGCACAACTCGAACGCCGTGGCGTGCAGCGCCTCTACCGTCGCGGCGGAGACATCCGACGCGCGCACCCGGTCGAGCAACTCGGCGGCCTCCCACGGCCTGTCCTGCTCCGTCGTGCTCCCCGCGTCCCTGGAGACCAACCCCGCCAGCTCCCCGCCGGCACGAAGCGCCTGATCGAGCGCCTGCGCGGTCTCTGGGGCAGGAGACTTCCGCGCGTTCTCCAGCTCGCTGATCGTGGACTTCGCGACGTACGCCCGGCCGGCCAACTCGCGCAGCGACATGCCCTGCTCCTTGCGAAGGCGTCGCAGCGCGGCAGCGAACCGCTGGTCCACAATGGCGCGTGGTGGCATCCGATCTCCCAGGGGTGCGTCTGGGCGTCGGAGGGCACCGACGCCGGCACCCTCCGTGCGTCCGACGCTACAGGAACGCCTCCAGACAGTCTGGAAGCCGTCAGGGAGCGACTCCTTGGTGTGGGCTACGTAGGCCCGATCGCCCCTTCCGGCTCACAGCGCAACGGTGACGCCACCCGAGAACGACGAGTCATGCAGCTCCAGCTTGGCTAGCTTTCCACCCTTCGGGATATCGAAGACGAGCACGCCCTTGATCTTGTTGCCGGGGTTGATCTCATTGAGCCACACGTCGGTGTTGTTCTCATTCGCGTGCCAGCCAGCCTTGCTGTCGACCTCGTACTCTTTGTCGTCGGCGCTGTAGGCCTTCTGGTCAAAGTCGTTGAACATTTGAGCCTCGTCGCCGATGTTCTTGATCGACAGGCTGATGAGGCAGAACTGGCCTTGTGCCTTCTCGCCGTATGCGTCACCAACGCTCTGCACGCCGCACTTGACCTTGCTGACGACGAACTCGAACTTGCCGTCGCGAACCGGCTTGCCGATCTTCCCCACCTTCGTCGGCTCGTCCTCAGGCTCCGCTTCCGGCGACTCGTCACCAGTTGCCTCAGTCCGCTCGGCGGCCGGGTCGGCGCCGCTCGGCTCGGTGGTGTCGCCTCCGCTGAGCGCAGCGACGACTACCCCGCCACACAGGCACAACAGCAACACGACGCCGCCGGCCACCAGGCCGATGATCAGGCCGACGTTGGCTTTCTTCGGCGGTGGCGGAGGCGCGGCTGGCCAACCGGCCGGCGGCATCGGCGGCGCACCTGGCGGTTGGGGCGGCTGCGGTGGATTCGTCACGGTGATGCCTCCTTGGGTGTCGGGCGTACTGCACGATTGCGCGTAGCGGCGGCAGCACATATCAGCCGTTCGGCCTGTGGGTCGGTCGGATGGGCTACACCCGCTCTTCCCACCCCGGAGACACAGTCGGGCGGGCTGGGTGATGGTCGGTGCGGATCCGCGGATACGGCAGCACTGGTGCAAGAGAGGCAGTCCAGCTCGCAGTGAAGCGATACGGGCGCTGGCTGGCGAGCCAGGATGAGGATGAGAGGACGTGAAGCACGTGGCTTCGACACGGAACTGGCGTGACGTGTGCGCTGACGCGCTCGCGGCCGGCCTCATCACCGACGACGGTCTGGTCGAGGCCCGCCGTCACCATGACGACTAGGTGCGCGCCGACAGGCTGAGTTAGATCTGGCAAGCGCAGTCGGCGCGGCAGAACGCGTAAATCGAGTTACGCGTTTTCGCGTAACTCGATTTACCCGAGTGCGCTGGAGGGTCAGCGGTGGCGGGGTGGTTCCAGCCAGGGGCCGCCAGCTCCTGGGTCCGACGGGCCCATCACGTCTCCGGCGCCGCGGAGCCGCGTGGGGCGCTCGCCGCCGTGCCACGGCGGTTCCGGAGCATCGGACCAGGCCGGC
>WHSM01000558.1 GCA_009380105.1 Micromonosporaceae bacterium | reverse complement strand
CTCCTACCTGCTGCCCAGCCAGCGGGACCCCGCCATCCGCCGCGACCTGGGGCGGTTCCTGGCCGCCGTGGACAAGCGCCACACCCTGACCGCCGCCACGAAGCTGTCCGGGTTCAGCCAGCCGGTCCTGCTGGCGTGGGCCCCCGAGGACAAGCACTTCCCGATGTCGCTGGCCCGCAGGCTCGCCGACGTCCTGCCCAACGCGGAGCTGCGGGAGATCGGCGACAGCTACACCTTCGTGCCGGAGGATCAGCCTGCCGAACTCGCCGCCATGGTGGTGGACTTCCTGCGTACCCATGCCGCGACGTAGCCAGGCCGAACGCTCCCGGACGACCCGCACAGCGCTGATCGAGACGGCACGGGCGCTGTTCGCCGAGCGCGGGTACGCGGCCGTGCCTGCCGACGAGATCGTGCGGGCGGCCGGGGTCACCCGGGGCGCGCTGTATCACCACTTCGGCGACAAGCAGGGACTGTTCCGTGACGTGGTCGAACAACTCGAGGAGGAGATCACTGCCGAGGTCGCCGCCACGGCTCGCGATGCGAGCGATCCGGTGGCCGCCGGCCTGGCCGCGTTGAGTCGTTTTCTCGAGGTGTGTCAACGAGACGAGGTCGTGCGGATCTCGCTCACCGACGCGCCCGCCGTTCTCGGCTGGCAGGCGTGGCGGGAGATCGAGTCCCGGCACGGGCTCGGGTTGATCACCGAGACGCTCGAAGCCGTCGCGGCGGCGGACATGCTCATCTCCGTGCCGATTCCCGAACTGGCCCAGCTCGTGCTGAGCGCGTGCAGCGAAGCCGCGCTGATGATCGCGCACGCCGAAGACTCCCAGAGCGCCAAGACCCGAGCCGAGCAGGCCCTGGGAGCGGTAGTGGCGGGGCTCGTCCGCACTACTTAACATAATGTAGCTTATCGGCGTTATTCGTAGCACCCGATACCTGCCGTACGGACGTCCCGAGTTGTACAATTACGGTATGACCGCTGAAACGCACACCTCTGTTGATGTGTCCGGTGTTGTTGAAGTGCCCGTCAGTGAGGCGCGGGACCGACTGGCCGACTTGGTGGACTCGGTGCGCGACCAGGACAGTTTCGTGTACCTCACCCGGCGCGGGAAACGGGTCGCCGCGCTCATGCCCGCCGACATCGCCGAGAACTACGAGCAGATCGAGGACGAGTACTGGTCCCATCGCGCCGAGGAGGCCCGCGCGCGGATCGCCGCAGGCGAGGATGAGGTGATCTCGTTCGATCGGCTGGTCGCCGAATCCGAAGGCCGGTCGTGACCTATCGAGTCGAGGTCTCGCGCCGAGCCGCGAAGACCGTGACGGGACTGGACAAGCCCATCCGGCGCAAGGTACTCGCCGCGATCGAAGCCCTGGCCGACAACCCGCGCCCACCGGGATGCAAGAAGCTGGCGGGCTCCAACACGTGGCGCATCAGAGCCGCCCACACCTACCGCGTCATCTACGAGATCCACGACCATGTGCTGCTGGTGACCGTCATAGACGTCGGCCACCGGCGAGAGATCTACCGTTGACTGCTCAGTGGGCCACGTAGTCCGCCAGGTGCTCGCCGGTCAGCGTGTCACGTGCGGCGACGAGATCGCCGGGCGTGCCCTCGAAGACGACCCGCCCGCCGTCGTGACCGGCACCCGGACCGAGGTCGATGATCCAGTCGGCGTGCGCCATGACCGCCTGGTGATGCTCGATGACGATCACCGACTTGCCCGAGTCCACCAACCGGTCCAGCAGACCGAGCAGCTGCTCGACATCCGCCAGGTGCAATCCGGACGTCGGCTCGTCCAGGATGTACACGCCGCCCTTCTCCGCCATGCGGGTGGCCAGCTTGAGCCGCTGCCGCTCGCCGCCCGACAGCGTGTTCAGCGGCTGCCCGAGCGTCAGGTAACCCAGCCCGACGTCGGCGAGCCGGTCCAGGATCGTGTGCGCCGCCGGGGTGCGGGCCTCACCAGCGCCGAAGAACTCCTCGGCCTCGGCCACCGACATCGCGAGCACCTCGGCGATGTTGCGCCCACCCAAGGTGTACTCCAGCACCGCCGCCTGGAACCGCTTGCCGCCGCAATCCTCACACGGCGTCGAAACCGTCTCCATGAACCCGAGCTCGGTGACGATGACCCCGTTGCCGTTGCACGTCGGGCAGGCGCCCTCGGAGTTGGCGCTGAACAGCGCCGGTTTCACGTTGTTGGCCTTGGCGAACGCCTTGCGGATCGGGTCGAGCAGCCCGGTGTACGTCGCCGGGTTGCTCCGCCGCGACCCCTTGATCGCCGT
>WHSM01000436.1 GCA_009380105.1 Micromonosporaceae bacterium | reverse complement strand
TCGGCCGAGGTGAACCGCGGGCGGCCGCCGGCCTCCACCTCGTCCCAGGTGAGCGGAGCGGAGACGGTCGGCTCGGCCTGCGCTCGCAACGAGTACGGCGTCACCGTGGTCTTGGCGGCGTTGTTCTGGCTCCAGTCGATCAGCACCTTGCCCGGCCGCAGCTGCTTCGCCATCTTCGACACGATCCGGCCCGGCTCCGCGCGCTCCAACTCTTCGGCTAGCTGCTTCGCGTACCCGGAAATGACGCTGTCATCCTGCCGGCCGGACACTGCGCAGACCAGCTGGAGCCCCTTCTTGCCGCTGGTTTTCGGGTACGCCTCCAGGCCGTCGGAGGCGAGCCGCTCCCGCAGCAACAGCGCCACCTCCAGGCACTCCGGGAGCGCTGCCGGCGCGCCGGGATCGAGATCGAACACAAGGCGGTCCGGGTCCTTCGCGGCGCCGCGCGGCCCGACGGTCCACTGCGGCGTGTGCAGCTCCAGCGCCGCGAGGTTCGCCAGCCACACCAGGGTCGGCAGGTCGCCGGCGACGACGTACCGGACCTCGTCGCGGCCCATCGACGAGCCCGGCGACGGGAGCGTCACGGTCCGCACCCAGTCCGGGGTGTGGCTCGGGGCGTTCTTCTCGAAGAAGCTCTGGCCGTCCACCCCGTCCGGGAAGCGGATCCGGGTCGCGGGACGGTGCTCCAGGTGTGGCAACAGCACCGGGGCGATCCGGCTGTAGTAGTCGATCACCTCGGCCTTGGTGAAGTTCGGGTAGAGCGGCTTGCCCAGGTTGGACAGCTCCAACTCGCGCTCCCCGACCTTGACGCGCACCTTGTCACCCTTGGCCACCCGGACCACCTCCCGCGGCCTCCGCCGCGACGTCCCGCACGGTCAGGTCGGGGCGGAGCCGGGCGAACCGTGGGAACCGCAGCCGCCCCGCGGGCGTCACGTTGCCGTACTCCACCTCCACCACGATCTCAGGCTCCGCCCACACCGCGCTCCTGGCGTCCTCGCGGGGCAGCGGCTCCGCGAACGGGCTGGTGTCCCGCGTCAGCGGCCGGAGCAGCTCCAGCAACCGGGTGATCATGCGGTCCGGGATCCCGCCGCCCACCCTGCCCTGGTACGCCAACGTGCCGTCCGGCTGCGGCGTGCCCACCAGCAGCGCTCCGAGGGGCCGCTCGCCGGGCCGCCAGCCGCCGACCACGCACTCCGTCGACCGCACCCGCTTCACCTTCACCCAGTCCGCCGCTCGTGCTCCCGAGTGGTAGCGCGAGGAGAGGCGCTTGGCGACCACGCCTTCCAGACCGTTCTGCTCGCTGGCCGCGAGCGTCGCCTCGCCGTCGGAGAACGTCGGCGGCACCACCCAGCGCTCCGCGTCCAGCCCGAGTGCCTCCAGCGCGGATCTGCGTTCGGCGTACGGCAACGACGTGAGGTCCAGTCCGTCCAGGCGGAGCAGATCGAAGATCAGGAACGTGACGGGCGCCGTCGCGGCCAGCCGCGCCGCGCGGGCCGGCTGCCGCACGTGCATCCGCTCTGCGAGCAGGTCGAAGGACGGGCGGCCGCTCGCGTCGAAGACGACCATCTCCCCGTCGAAGACGGCGTCGGCGGCCACGTCCGCCAGGGGCGCCAGCTCCGGGTACGCGGCCGTCACTTCGGCGCCGCTGCGCGCGTACAGCCGGACGGGGCCACGGGCGACCTCGGCGATCACCCGCACCCCGTCCCATTTGAACTCGTACGCCCAGTCCGGGCCCGCCGGCAACGGACCGGAGGCGGCGAGCATCGGCCGTACCGGCGCGGCAGCCACGACGCCGATCGTAGGCGGAAATCCGCCGCGCGCCGATGAATCCGGGCGCTGAGCAGGGTCTACACCATCAGCGCGCCCATAACCGGCTCAGGCGATGATCGTGACGCGAGCGTCGGCGGATGCCATGCTTACCTTCGAGGCGGCGCGGGAAGGAGTGCCGGTATGCGGGCGATCTGGAAGGGCGCGATCTCGTTCGGCCTGGTGTCGATCGGCGTCAGGCTCTACTCCGCGACGGAAGAGAAGGACATCCGGTTCCACCAGGTGCACCGCACCGACGGCGGCCGGATCCGGTACCGGCGCGTCTGCGAGACCGACGGCGAAGAGGTCACCTACGACGACATCGCCAAGGGGTACGACCTCGGCGGCGGCGAGACCGTGATCCTCACCGACGAGGATTTCGCCGAGCTGCCGTTGCCGACCAGCCGGTCGATCGAGGTGCTGGAGTTCGTGCCGGCCGAGCAGGTCGATCCGATCCTGTACTCCCGCAGCTACTACCTCGACGTCGACGGAAACACCGCCGCGAAGCCGTACGTGCTGCTCCGGGACGCGCTGGAGAACTCCGACCGGGTGGCGATCGTGAAGGTGGCGATCCGGCAACGGGAGCAGCTCGCGGTGCTCCGGGTGCGCGAGGACGTCATGGTGATGCACACGATGCTGTGGCCAGACGAGGTGCGAGCCGGCGAATTCGAGTTCCTCGAATCCGACACCTCCCCCCGCCCGCAAGAACTCGCCATGGCTGAGTCGCTCATCGACTCGATGGCCGGCGATTTTCACCCGGACGAGTACGTCGACAACTACCGCGCCGCGCTGCAGGAGGTCATCGACGCGAAGGTGGCGGGCCGGGAAGTCGTCGCTCCGGAGGTGGAGGAGGAAAAGCCGGCCGCGGTGGATCTGATGGCCGCGCTCAAAGCGAGCGTGGAACGCGCTCGCTCCGGCCGAGAGACCGAGAAACCAGCCAAGCGGGCCGCGCCGAAGAAAGCCCCGAAGAAGGCGGCGAAGAAGGCTCCGAAGCGCGCGGTGTCGGGCAAAGGCGCCAAGAAGACCGCCTAGGTTCCGCGAAGACCGCCAAGGTTCCACTCGTCGGGCGTGAGTTCGGCGGTTCTGGTGGCCGAAATCCACCCATATGTGTACGCTCCCCAACTAACTGATCTTCCGCACGCCTCCGGGGGGACCGCGCGCAACGGGCGCACTGGAGCCGGCGGAAGCAGGGAACGACAACGGCGGGGGGCCGGGGCCGGATCAAGCCGGGCCCGCGCTGTCTTCGCCATGAGGAGGGGGGGTCATGCCCCAGAGCGTTCAGAATCTCATCAACACGCTTGTGGCAGTGGTGCCGAAGCTGGTCGTGTTCCTAGTAATCCTGGTAATCGGCTGGATCGTCGCGAAACTGCTCGCCAAGGGCGTCACGAAACTGCTGAGCCTGGTTGGCTTCGACCGCGCCATCGAGCGCGGCGGTCTGCGCCAGTGGACCGGCACGTACGACCCGAGCCAACTGTTCTCGAAGCTCGTCTACTACGCGGTGCTGCTGATCGCGCTGCAGATGGCGTTCGGCGTCTTCGGGCCGAACCCGGTCAGCGACATCATCAACGCCATCGTGGCGTTCCTGCCGCTGGCGTTCATCGCGCTGGTGATCGTGGTGATCACGGCCGCGATCGCGAACGCGGTGAAGGACGTCATC
>WHSM01000340.1 GCA_009380105.1 Micromonosporaceae bacterium | reverse complement strand
ACGCCGACCCACCTGACGTAGCCGCAGTGCTCGTCCTCGACGAACTGGTTGCTGCGCTCCAGCACCCCGACCGGCGCGCCGTCGAGTGCGGCGACCATCAGCTGTGACCAGTCGAACGTCGACTGCGCCTCGCGGGCTTCGTGCCACTCCTCGTACGGCAGTGGAGTGAACCCGAAGTGGCCGTCGAAGGCGGACATCATCACGGCGTGCCCGGCGCGGCGGAATGCGTCGTCGCCCGGCCCTACGGTCAGGACGACCCCAGGCGGCGGCTCCGGCGCGGACGGCGGGTCGGGCGCCGACGCGGGTCTCGGGTCGGTGTGGTCGATGCGCATCCGATGGAACGTGGTGGCGTGCGCGAACCCGTGCGCCGCGAGCTGGGAGCGCATGGCCGAGTCGGCGCGGTAGATCCCTTTGTCGAGGACCACCTCTGGATGCCCCGCGGCGCCGGCGATCTCCTTCGCCCTGCCGATGGTCTGCGCGAACAGCCAGTCGCTGACCGACGGCTCGTGCGCCACGACCTCGATGTCGACCCGGTCCCGCGTGCCGTCGGCGAAGCACCACCCGTACCCGACCTGGCGGCCGCCGTCGCGCACCAGCCAACCGTCGCGCTCGGGGTCGAAGCCGGGCTCGACAAGCTCGTCGCGCACGTCGTCGAGGGTGACGTCAGCGAAGCCGACGACGGCTGTGTTGTACGCGCCGACGAAGTCGGCGATCGACTCGGCGTCGCTGAGCCGCGGTCGTCGCCACGACAGCCCGTCGGGCAGGACCGTTCGCATCCGCTCATCCTGGGTCGCGGCCGGGCCACTGTCGACCGATTTCCACGCTTCTAGAACAGGTTCTTGCGTTGTGGCGGGCTCTCGGTGGAGGCTGGGTCCACCCCCGAGTGGCATCGCCAGGGCGCGCGTTGCCAGCGGCCGGGACCAGCGGATTGTCAGCGGCGCCGATTGCCAGCAGGCTGTGCTCTGTGACCGCCACGGCTGGCTCGGCCGCGCCTGGGGCCGCCGGGCCGTCTCCGCTGCGGCGCGATCCTGACTTTCAGCGGTACGCCGCCGCGCGCGTCGCCTCACTGATCGGCTCGGCGATCACGTACATCGCGATGCCGGTGCTGATCTACCAGATGACCGGCTCCAACCTCTGGACCGCGTTCGCGGTGGTGGCCGAGACGCTGCCGTACGTCTGTCTGGGGCTCTTCGCGGGCGCGCTGGCCGACCGGGTGGACCGGCGCCGGGTGATGATCACGAGCGACGTGGTCAGCGGGGTGCTGCTGGCGAGCGTTCCCGTGGCGTACTTCCTGGGCGGGCTGACGGCGCCGCACGCGCTGGCGGTCGGGTTCGTGTCCCAGGCGTCGTTCGTGTTCTTCGACGCGGCGAACTTCGGCGCCCTGCCGACGCTGGCTGGCGTGAGTCGGATCGCGGCGGCGCAGTCGTTCGTGTTCGGCGCCAGCACGGCCGTGGAGCTGGTCGTGCCGGGGCTGGTCGGCGCCGCGCTGGCCGTGGTGGCGCCGGGGCCGCTGCTGGCGTTGGACGCGATCAGCTTCCTGGCGTCGGCGTTGCTGATCCGGGCGATCGCGCGCCCGCTGTGGGACGCCAGCCGGGCCTCGGCCGCGCCGCGCCGGCTGGGCGCCGACATCCGGGACGGGCTGCGCTTCCTGTGGGGGCATCCGATCGTGCGGATCAACGTGCTGGTGGGGATGACCCAGTCGTTCTCCGGGGGAGCGTTCGTGGGGCAGCTCGTGCCGTGGGCGGACCAGGTGCTGGGCGTGCCGCCCGGCGACCGGCGGCTGGGCCTGATGTTCACGGCGTGGGCGGTGGGCAGCCTCGGCGCGAGCGCGCTCTATCCGCGGTTGTCGCGATGGCGCGGTGAGGCGTGGGTGACGCTGCTGGCGTTGCCGCTGTCCGCGCTCGGGGCCATGGCGTGCGCGCTGGCCCGCGACTGGTGGGTCGCTGTGGCGTTCGTGGCGGCCTGGGGCGTCGTGTACGTGACCGTGATCATCAACTCGATCACGCTGCGGCAGCGGATCACACCCGAGCATCTGCAGAGCCGGGTCAACACCACGGGGCGGATGCTGGCGTACGGGGTCGGCAGTGTCTCCGGCGCGTTGACGGCGGGCGTCGTGAGCGAGGCGGCCGGTCCGCGCACCGCGCTGGCGCTCGCCGCTGGCGTGACCGCGGCCGGTGCCGTCGCCGCATGGCTGTCGCCACTTCGCCGGCACGGGCTCGAAGCGTCGGCACGGCTCTGAAGCGTCGACCGGGCTCTGGGGTGTCGGCACAGGTTTGAAGTGGCGCCCGAACGGCAACCAGTGCTTCACCACGCCGATCCCGGCCCGGTAGCGCTGCGAGCGCAGACAGCTACTTACAAGTAAGGTTTGGGTGTATTTGTATCAAGAGTCCCGATCCGATACGGTGTCGCGGTCACGTAGCGTGCCTGTCTGATGAAGCAGGGGTGAGAAATCCAATGGGTATCGCGCAGGTGGTCGCTCCCCGCGGCACACGTCGCCGCAAATGGGCGAAAGCGCTGGTCCAGGCGGCGCGGACCGCTATGGGCTCGGATGGTCTGCAGGAGGAGCGCAACTCGCTGAAACGGAGCTGGGCCAAGCACGACCCCAACGCGCTCGACCAGTACCTCGTCACCGGATACCAGAACCCGCGCGTCAACGCGCAGAGCATGCTGACCCGCCACTACCTGATCCGCCAGTTGTTCGGCGACCAGTTCGACGCCCTGATGCGCGAAGAGCTGGAGCACTGCGTCAAGGCCACCGAGGCGCTCCGCACCCGCGCCGCCGAACTCGGCGTCAAGATGGGAACGTTCCTCAACCCCGAGAAGCGGGCCGGCGTCGAAGAGGTCAGCGAGGTCATCGCGGACTGGGAGGACGCGTACGAGGAGCGCTGGGCCGCCGCGCTGTCCGGCCGCACCGCCGGGCCGCTCAAGGTGCTGGAGTTCGCGTGCGGCTCCGCCAACGACTTCCGCTTCTTCGACAGCTACGGCATCGCCGAGCACCTCGACTACACCGGCGTCGACCTCAACGATGGCAACATCGACAACGCGCGGCAGCGGTTCCCCGGCGTGAACTTCGAGGTGCAGAGCGTTCTCGACCTGCCGTACGACGACGACAGCTTCGACCACGTCGTGGCCTCCGACATCTTCGAGCACCTGTCGCCAGAGGCGATGGAGCAGTCGGTCGGCGAGGCGTGCCGACTCGCCCGCAAGGGCCTCATCTTCACCTTCTTCAGCATGAGCGACGAGCCCGAGCACGAGGTCCGCCCGGTGCGGAACTACCACTGGAACGTGCTGAGCGCCCCGCGCATGGCCGAGCTGATCGAGAAGCAGTTCGGCCCGGTCGAGGTGATCAAGATCCGGGACTTCATGACCAACGAGTACGGCTACAAGCGCTCGTACAACAAGAAAGCCTGGACCATGATCGCCAAGCCAGCGCCGTAGCGGGTCGGCTCACCGGTCGTCTGCCAGGCGGGCGGCCCTGGCGTGGAGGTAGCGCTGCTTCGGCAGGCTCGTCGTGCGCCGGGCCGCCGCCTGGTACGCCTCACGCGCCGCCGCCCGCTCGCCGCCCAGCTCCAGCAGGTGAGCGCGGACCGCGTGGAGCCGATGGTCGTCGGCGATCCGCTCGTCGGCATCCAGCTTCCCGAGCAGCTCCAACCCCGCCCGCGGGCCGTTGGCCATGGCTGCCGCGACAGCGTGGTTCAGCGCCACGACCGGGTTGTCGGACATCCGCATCAGCACCTCGTACAAAGCAAGAATCTGCGGCCAGTCGGTCGCCTCGGCGTGCGGTGCCTCGTCGTGGAGGGCGGCTATCGCCGCTTGGATCTGGTACGGCCCAGCCGCGCCCTTCGGCAGCGCGTCGGAGATCAGGGCGACGCCTTCGGCGATGTCGTCGGCGTTCCAGAGGCTCCGATCCTGCTCGGCCATCGGGACCAGCTCGCCGTGCGGCCCGGTGCGCGCCGGCCGCCGCGCGTCGGTGAGCAGCATCAGCGCGAGCAGCCCGGTCACCTCGCCGTCGTCGGGCAGCAGCCGGTGCACCATGCGGGCCAGCCGGATCGCCTCAGCCGACAGGTCGGCGCGATGCAGGCTGGGCCCGGACGTGGTGGCGTACCCCTCGTTGAAAATCAAATACAGCACATGGAGCACAGCCCGAAGCCGTTCCGCGCGCTCCGGTCCCGTCGGCATGCCGAACGGGATCCCGCTGGCCTTGATGCTCTGCTTCGCCCGGGTGATGCGGCGGGTCATCGTCGCCTGGGGCACGAGGAACGCCCGGGCGATCTCGGCGGTGGTCAACCCGCCGACCGCCCGCAACGTCAACGCGATCTGCGACGCGGGCGACAGCGCGGGATGGCAGCACATGAACAGCAGAATCAGCGTGTCGTCGGACTCCGACGCCGGCCGGTCCGCGGCGGGAGCCAGCCACTGGTCGGGGAGCGTCCACCGGGCGATGGCGTCCTCCCGGCGTTGGCGGGCCTGCTCCCGGCGCAGCAGGTCGGTCAGCCTGCGCGACGCGACCCGGATCAGCCAGCCGCGCGGACTGTCCGGAACGCCGTCGACCGGCCACTGGTTGGCGGCCGCGAGCAGCGCCTCCTGGGTCGCGTCCTCGGCGGTGTCGAAGTGCCCGTAGCGGCGCACCAACGCGCCGAGAACCTGCGGCGCCAGGCGGCGCAGCAGGCCCTCGACGTCGCTGGCGGCGTCTGTCCTGGCCGGGTCTGTGCCGGAGGTGTCCTCGCCGGCCACGGCTGGCTCAGACTTCCAGCTCGTCGGCGCCGTCGACGATCGGCCGCACGTCCACGTACAGATCGGTCGCGTTCCCCGGGTTGGGGCTCTTCGTCACACGCGCGGCGATCTCGGTCGCGCGGTCGAAGCTGTCGCACTCGACGATCGTGTAGCCGGCCAGGACCTCCTGGGT
>WHSM01000352.1 GCA_009380105.1 Micromonosporaceae bacterium | reverse complement strand
TGGCGCGCTGGACCGCGGCCATGATCGCCTCCGGCGAGCGACTGGACCTCTCCGGCGTCGGCAGGCCGCTGGTCGACAAGCACTCCACCGGCGGCGTCGGCGACAAGATCACGTTGCCGCTGGCCCCGCTGGTCGCGGCCTGCGGCGCGGCGGTGCCGCAGCTGTCGGGCCGCGGCCTGGGGCACACCGGCGGCACGCTGGACAAGCTGGAGTCGATCCCCGGGTTCCGCACGCGCCTGACGACCAGCGAGTTCGCCGACCAGCTCCGCGATGTCGGCGCCGCCGTCTGCGCGGCGAGCGACTCGCTCGCCCCGGCCGACCGCAAGCTGTACGCGCTGCGCGACGTCACGGGCACCGTCGAGTCGATCCCGTTGATCGCCAGCTCGGTCATGAGCAAGAAGATCGCCGAGGGCACACCGGCGTTGCTGCTCGACGTGAAGGTCGGCTCCGGGGCGTTTATGAAGGAGCTGACGCCGGCACGGGAGCTGGCGGCCGCGATGGTGGAGTTGGGCAAGGCGCACGGCGTGCGCGTCACGGCGCTGCTGACCGACATGTCCACGCCGCTCGGGCTCGCGGTCGGCAACGCGGTCGAGGTCGCCGAGTCGGCAGAGGTGCTCGCCGGAGGCGGCCCCCCTGACGTGGTCGAGCTGACGGTCGCGCTGGCGCGCGAGATGCTCGCCCTGGCCGGGGTCGCCGACGTGGATCCCGCCGACGTGCTGGCCGACGGCCGCGCGATGGACGCCTGGCGCGGGATGGTCCTCGCGCAGGGCGGTGACCCTGACGCGCCGTTGCCGGAGGCGTCAGTGACCGAGGTGGTACGGGCGGAGCGCGACGGCTACCTGAGCCGGCTGGACGCGTTCGGGGTCGGCGTCGCCGCGTGGCGGCTCGGGGCGGGCCGGGCCCGGAAGGAGGATCCGGTGTCGGCCAGCGCGGGGATCGTGCTGCGCGCGCGGGAAGGCGAGCGGGTGCGCGTGGGGGATGCGCTGCTCGAACTGCGTACCGACGAAGAATCCAGGATCCCGGCGGCGCGCGAGGCGCTGGGCGGCGCGATCGAGATCGTGGACGCCGCGCCCCCACGGCGACATCTGGTGATCGATCGCATCACCTGACAAAACGGAAAGTCGGACCCAACCGGGTAGCGCAGTCAGCGGGTAGACAGGGTGTGACCACCGTGAGGGAGCAGACCTTGGCCTCGGGCGATCCGCAGGCGTTCGCCGACTGGGTGCGCCCACACCTGACCCGGATGGCATGGCTCGCCGCACGGCTGGCCCCACGCGCCGACCGTGACGACGTGGTGCAGGAGGCGCTCGCCAGGGCGTGGCAGAAACGGGACCTGTACGACGCGGACCGTGGCGCGCCCGGAGCGTGGCTGCTCGCCATCACCGCGGACCAGGCGCGCAAGGCGGCCCGGCGGATGTGGCCGGCGCGGCGACTGCTCCCGGAGCCGCGACCGGAAGCCGACCACGACGCGCGACTCGACGTGGAGCGAGCGGTGCGGCGCCTGCCGGCCCGGCAGTGGCTCGCTGTCGACTGCTTCTACTTCGCCGGGCTCTCGGTCGCCGAGACCTCGGTGGTCATGGGCTGTGCGGAAGGCACGGTCAAGTCCACGTTGGCTGACGCGCGGGCGAGCCTGCGCGCGCTGCTGGAGGTTTCCGGATGAGCGACGAGATGGACCAGAAGCTGACCGCGGCCGCCGCCGCGTGGCGATCCGCGCAACCCGAACCGCCCGAGCCGGACCTGGAGCGGCTGACTGAGCGCAGGACCGCGAGCTGGGCGCCGTACGCGGTGGCGGCCGGCGTGGTGGTGCTCACCGCCGGGCTGGCCGGCGTCGCGATGCTGGGCCGCGGGGACGAACCCCCCGCGGGCCCACGGCCGGACACCAGCACCCTGGAGGTCGAGCTGGTGCGGGACGGCGACACAGTCGAGGTCACCGGCACGGTGCTGGCCGCGTCCGGCGATTCGGTGAAGATCTGCGAGCTGAACCCGAGCATCGCGGTCCACCCGGCGCCGGCGCCGACCTGCTCGCCGCGCGCGGTGTCGCTGGCGGGAACCCCGGAAGGGATCGCCGACTGGACCGTCACCGATGGCGTGCGCCACACCAAAGGTCAGTACACGGTGACCGGAATCTGGCGTGACGGCGAGATCGAGCAGCAGTCGATCAGGCAGGCCGACTCCGGCCAGGGCCAGCCGATCTCAGCGTCCGCCGGCGCCGTTGAAGGACGGTTCCCGATGCCCTGCGCGGCCCCCGAGGATGGTTGGCGCGCCGACCCGCCAGAGCAGACGGAGACCGCCAACAGCGCGCTCGTCCAGCATGTCGACGGGCGGCCGAACGCATACAGCGGGGTGTGGGCGGCGTACCCGTCGGAAGGCGTGGCCGTGATGGTCGTCGGCGCCGTGGGCGATCTCGCCGACGCGCGGCGGACGCTGCGGGCGATCTACCCGTACAACCTCTGTGTCGCGAAGGTCGACCACAGCGCCGCGGAGCTGAACCCCGCCGCGCGGCGGCTCGGCAGCGCGGACCGCAGCTGGCAGGCCGAGGTGTGGCCGGACCGGGCCCGGGTGGCGCTCACGCTGCTCGTGCTCGACCAAGCGGCGCTGGACAAGATCGGCGACGACGCCGACAAGGTGATCGTGCAGCCGTTCGTCCGCAAACGCGCGACGTAGCGGACGAGGCGTCGCAGCCTGCCGGGCTGGCAGGGCAGACCTACCTGCCGGTACGGCATAGTGGGCGGCGTGGAAGCCCTGCCGATCGTGCCGGATCCGGTCGAGATCCGGGCCGCCTCGCTGGAGGACATCCAGCGTCTCGGGATCCCGCTGCCCCCCGACAGCTACCCGCTGACCTGGGAGCCCGGGGACGCTGTGCGGCTGCGGGACACGGCCGGAATCGAGGCTCGGGTCGCCGTGCTGTGCGTGGTGATGGAGCGCTGCTTCGGGATGCCGTCGGACGCGGCGATGCAGTGGCTGCTGGACGGGCGGCTGATGGAGCACGTCAGCCAACCCGAGTGGCGGTTCATCGCGGGGGAGCGGGGCGAGCCGGACTCGTTCCTGATGCACATGGACGCGCTCTTCGGCTTCGCGTGGCTGCTCGGCTGGGCGGAGCACCTGGACCCGTCGCTGTACTGCCCGGAAGGGCTGCCGAGGGCGTTCCCGGACATCCGCGGCGGGGAGTCGTACGCGACGTGGCGAACCCGGAACAAGCCCGACCCGCGCGACGCCCGGGAGGCGGCGGCGCTGCTCGACCTGTACTACTGCCTGGACTGGGCGTACCAGGAGGCGACGCTGCGCGCCGAGCCGGCGCCGGGGCCGGTGGAGGCGTACGTGATCGCGCAGCGGCGCTGGGCGCTGGAGTGGTCAGTGGTCTTCGTCGGGCCGTACCACGACGACCCGCCCGGTTGGGAAGACGTCGATCTCTCCACCTGAGAGCCGGTTCGGCTCTGATGCCGTCACCGGCCGGTCACTCGTACCGACTAATGTCTCTTCATGGCTGCACCTACCTTGGAAGAGATCCGTCAGGCGCCGAAAGCCCTGCTGCACGACCACCTCGACGGCGGGGTTCGCCCTGCGACCATCATCGAGATCGCCGAGGCGACCGGGTACGACCAGTTACCCACCCACGACGTGGCGGAGCTGAGCACCTGGTTCGCGGAGGCCGCCGACTCGGGTTCGCTGGAGCGCTACCTGGAAACCTTCGCCCACACGGTCAGCGTGATGCAGGACGCCGAGTCGCTGCGCCGAGTGGCGGCCGAGTGCGCCGAGGACCTGGCCGCCGACGGCGTCGTGTACGCGGAGGTGCGCTTCGCCCCGGAGCAGCACACCGACGGCGAGCTGACCATGGAACAGGTGGTGGAGGCGGTGGTGGCCGGCTTCGCCGAGGGTTCGGAACGGGCCGCGGCGGCCGGCCGTCCGATCCGGGTCGGCACCCTGCTCACCGCGATGCGGCACGCGGCCCGCTCGATGGAGATCGCCCAGCTCTCGGTGCGGTACCGGGACGACGGCGTGGTGGGCTTCGACATCGCCGGCGCCGAAGCCGGGTACCCGCCCACCCGGCACCTGGACGCGTTCGAGTACCTGCAGCGGGAGAACGCGCACTTCACGATCCACGCGGGCGAGGCGTTCGGCCTGCCGAGCATCTGGCAGGCGATCCAGTGGTGCGGCGCGGACCGGCTCGGCCACGGCGTGCGCATTGTCGACGACATCACGCCGGGTCTGGACGGCGGCGCGGCTGGGGCGACGCTGGGCCGGCTGGCGAACTACGTGCGGGACAAGCGGATTCCGTTGGAGATGTGCCCGTCGTCGAACCTGCAGACCGGAGCCGCGCCGTCGATCGCCGAGCACCCGATCGGGTTGTTGCGGGATCTGCGGTTCCGGATCACCGTCAACACCGACAACCGGCTGATGAGCCGGACGTCGATGTCGCGGGAGATGGCGCTGCTGGTCGACGCCTTCGGGTACGGCTGGGCCGAGCTGCAGTGGTTCACGGTGAACGCGATGAAGAGCGCGTTCATCCCGTTCGACGAGCGGCTGACGTTGATCAACGAGACCATCAAGCCGGCGTACGCGAAGCTGATCGCGGGCTGAGGACGCATGGCGGGGGAAGACCAGCGATCAGTGGACCTGTCTCGCGAAACCCGCCCGGCGCGTCCGGCGGATCCGGCCCAATGTCCGGAGC
>WHSM01000378.1 GCA_009380105.1 Micromonosporaceae bacterium | reverse complement strand
GCGCTGCGACAGGCCTTCGCGGAGCGCCGGCTGAGCCGGTTTGGGGAGAAAAATGCCCTTGAGGGCTTGTGTCGTAGGGTACCCACCGACCCTTACTCCTCTGCGAAGATTCAGCCTCGTGCCCCACGCCCCTCACGTTCTGGAACAGATCTCCCGCGTCCTCGCCGCCACGCCCTGTCAACATTGCGGCCGACCCCCGTACCATCCGGTCTCGGAGAGTGAGACGACCCCGGACGCCGCGGCGCTGGACGCCGTCGACGCCGCCGAAGAGCGACTGTGGCGCCAGCTCGACGAAGGCGCCAAGGTGCGCGGCGCCGCGCCGCCTGAGCCGTCGCCGGACCAGCTGGCGGTCGCCCGGAAAGCGCTCGCCGACGCGAAGCGCGCCGAGCGGGCGCTCCAGGAGCAGATGGAGCTGGCGGAGAAGGCGCTCGCCGACCCGCGCGGCTGGCTGCGCTTCAACCAGCGAATGACGGTGGCCGGTCAACTCGCCGAGGACCGCAACGCAGTGCCGCCGATTCGCGCCCAAGTGGCGGCCGCCGAGAAGCGGGTCCGCGAGCTGGAGCAGCGGCGGGACCGCGGACGGGTGTACCTGGCCCGTTACCGCCGCGTGTTGGAGGTCTCCGACGCCGCCCGCGAGGAGCTGGACCGGCTGGTGGACGAGCTGGTGCACGGGTACGCCAGCCTGCCGGTGCCACCGCCGTGGTTCACCCTCGGCCTGGGGTACCCGCCCAAGCCGGAGGAGTACGAGATCTGGCTGCGTCGCGCCAGGGCGGTGATCGCGTACCGCCGCCGGTACGGCGTCAACCACCCGCTGGAGCCGCTGGGCCGGGTGGTCCCCGAGCAGGGCACCGCCCAGCACAAGCACTGGAAAGCAGCCCAAAAGCCGCCTCGTTCGTAGATCTTGAAGTTCTATGGGCCTCGACTTTCGGAGTTATGTGAGAGCCGCGTCCCAGACTCGCCTTTGGTAATGGTTTTCGGTCACAGCGACGGCGGATACCGCAAAACCATTACCAAACGACGCGCCAGGCAGGGCCGAGCAGCAGAGCGAACGCATGACCATGCGGCGTCACGCATGAGTGCGAAAGTCGAGTTGGGGCCGTACGCCCCATAAGGCTTCAAGATCGCGATGGAAGCGGGCGCGGTGCGTGGGGCGGTGCGCGGGAGGTCGGGATGGGTGGGTGCGGGGGTAGCGTGGGTCCGGAGTGATGTCCCCGGGAGGCGGCCCTATGAGACTGAACCAGATCGCGCGTCACGGCATGCAGCCGGAGTTCCCCGGAGAGCCGCGTCGGGACCGCCCAGGTCGCGGGCCGTGGACGCCGCCCGATCCGCCCGGCGGGGGTCACCACGGGCTCGACCCGTGGCTGCGGGAGCGGCTCTTCCAGCAGCGCCTGGTGATGGCGCACGGCCTGCTCACGCCGGCGCTCGCCTCGGACGTCGCGGCGCAACTGCTGACCCTCGACGCGGCGGGCAGCGAGCCGGTGCGGCTGCACCTGACGTGCCCGGACGGCGACCTGGGCGCGGCGTTCGCGCTCGTCGACGCCCTGGATCTGATGCGGGCCAGCGTGCGGGCCGTGGCGACCGGCGAGGTCGGCGGCGCCGCGTTGGCGGTGCTGGCGGCGGCGAAGGAGCGAGCGGCGTACCCGCACGCGCGGTTCCGGCTTGCCGAGCCCCGCGTGGACGACGTCTCAGGCACCGCCAACGAGATCGTGGGCGAGGCGAGCCGGCACCTGCGGATGCTGGAGGATCTGATCCTGTGCCTGGCGGACGTCACGGGCAGGCCGCGTTCGCGGATCGAGACCGACCTCTCCGACGGCCGGCTGTTGTCGGCCGAGCAGGCGCTGGAGTACGGCCTCCTGCACGAGATCGTCGGACCCGGCTCGGCGGGCTGGAGTCGGCCGGGTTCGTCCGGTTAGATTATTGGCGGGGCAAATTTCACAACCCGGTCTGTTGCGGAGAGTCCGCTAGCTGATACGCATTGTGGCATCGACGCGGGACGATGGGTGTCTCAACGGGAGGTGCACGATGGAGTACAGCAAGCTTTCAGCGCCACTGGCGGCCGCCTGCGATCGCTTCTACGAGCAGGGGCGGCCAGCGCTCACCGGACCAGCGGCCCTGATGGGCCTGGTGACGGTCACCGAACCCGCCCGCCCCGCCCGCGCCGTGGTGTTCCTGCGCGGCGCCGACGACGCCGCGCTCGACCGGCTCGACTGCGACGGGCTGGAGCTCAACGAGGGCGCTGGGGCCGTACGGACCGGAATCGTCAACCTGGACGCGGTGGCGGACCTTGCCGGCCACGACGAGGTGGTCCAGATCTCGGTCTCCCACAAGCTCAGCCTGCTGATGGACGTGGCGCCCGGCAAGGTCGGCGTGCCTGAGTTCGTCGAACGCACCGACCTCGACGGCGACGGCGTCGTGGTGGGCGTGGTCGACACCGGCATCGACTCGCGGCACTCGGCGTTCGCGGGCCGGGTCGAGCGGATCTGGGACCAGACGATGCGCGGCAACGGGGTCCCCGAAGGCAAGTACGGCGTCGAGTTGACCGGCGACCGGCTCATCGAGTCCCGCGATGACCACGGCCACGGCACCCACGTCGCCGGGATCGCGGCCGGGGCGGACGAGGCGTACCCGGGAATCGCCCCCAAGGCCCGCCTGGTGATCGTGAAGACCGACCTGATGGACGCGCACATCGCCGACGGCGTGCGCTACTGCTTCCGGGTGGCGCGTGATCTCGGGCTGCCGGCCGTGGTGAACCTCAGCCTCGGCGGCCACGCCGACGCGCACGACGGCACCGACTCGCTCTCCGCGATCCTGGACCAGGAGTCCGGGCCGGGCCGGATCGTGGTCTGCGCGGCCGGCAACGAGGGCGAGGACAACATCCACGCCCGCGCCGAGGTGAAGGAGGGCAAGACCCGCGGCATCGCCTGCGTCGCGGCGGGGCTGTTCCAGATCAACGCCTGGTACTCCGGCTCCGACGAGATGGAGGTGTCGGTGCGCGGACCGTCGGGCTCGGCGACTCCGTACCAGAAGATCCAGACTTCCGGTTCGCCGGTGCGGCGTTACTTCCTGCCCGACGGCGTGGTGGAGATTGCCACGCCGGGCCCGGACAGGACCAACGGCGACCATCAGGTGACGGTGGTGGCCGCGCCGGTCCCCGGCGGCGGGACGGGGCCGTCGCGGGCGTGGCGGATCCGGTTCCGGGGCGTGAAGATCGAAAACGGCAGGGTCGACGCGTGGGCGCTCTCCGGCCCGCAGGCGCCTGCGGAGTTCACCGGCAAGTACGTCGACGACGCCGTCAAGGTGGGCTCGCCGGGCTGCGCCACGTCGGCGATGACGGCCGCGGCGTACACGACAAAGAACTCCTGGACCGACGTCGACGGCAACGAGCAGGAGATGGGGTTCGAGGAGGACGACATCGCGGACTTCAGCTCCGAAGGCCCGCGCCGGGACGGGCATCCGAAACCGGACGCGGCCGCCCCCGGCGCGATGATCGCGTCCGCGCTGTCCCGGGATGCCGACTTCCCGCGGCGTCTGGTGATCGACTCCGACCACGTGATGCTGGCCGGCACCAGCATGGCCTCGCCGTTCCTCGCCGGCGTGACGGCGCTGCTGCTGCAGCAGAATCCGCAACTGGAGCCCGAGAAGGCGCGGGAGCAGTTCCGGATGGCGTCGTCGGTTCCGGGTCAGGAGCCCGGGACGTTCGATCCCAAATGGGGGTACGGCCTGCTCGCGGTCGACAAGCTCCGAGAGGGGTCAACGGCGACGGCGCAGGGTACGTAGGGCCCATGGATTACCAGAAGCTGGACCCGACGCTCGCGGCCGAGTTGGACGCCGGGCTGCGGGCTGCTCTGGGCGAGAGCACGTCGGGCGCCCGGGAGCTGTCGGTGTTCGTGCACGTGGCGGACCCGGTGCGCGACGCCGATGCGGATCGGATGGCCCAGCGGCTGCGGTCGATGGGCGTGATCGAGCCGGTGCAGCCGGGAGCGGTGCTGACGATGAGCGTCTCGCCGCAGCAGGTCGCGGAGCTGTCCGAGGAGTCGTGGGTGGTGGCGATCCGGGCGGCTCGCCAGCTGCGCACTCTGAGCTAACGCTCAGCGACTCGATCACGTGGAGCGTGATAGCGATTTGTGGATCAACGTGCGTTACCTATCCCCGTTGATGGGGTAAAACGGAACCAGCACCTGATCTCCCGGCAGGAGTGTGGCGGCACGCGCGGCTGATCTACCCGAGGGGCGGGGATGGTCGTACGGCGGGCAGGACCGCGGCGGG
>WHSM01000326.1 GCA_009380105.1 Micromonosporaceae bacterium | reverse complement strand
CTCACGGAGAGTGTTTCCAGGAAACCCGTCCGGTCCCAATCACTCCCAGGAGGAGCCAGTGAGGATCACGCGCACACCGTCCCGCGGTCACACCGCACGGCTGATCGCACTGACCGTCGGCCTGGTCGCCGCCTCGGCGCTAACCCTGCCGACCGCCGCGGCCGCCGCCCCGCAGAGCTACAGCGCCAGCCAACTCACCGCGGTCAGCGACGCGGTGCAGCGGTCGGGCGTGGAAGGCATCGCCTGGTACGTCGACAGCGGCGCCGACCGCGTCGTCGTGACCGCCGACAGCACCGTCTCCGGCGCCGAGGTCGCCACCATCCGGAGGTCCGCGGGCGGCAACGCCGGAGCGATCCGGGTCGCGCGGGCGTCCGGCGTGTTCACCCCGCTGCTGTCCGGCGGCGACGCGATCTACGGCGGCGGCTACCGCTGCTCACTCGGCTTCAACGTCTCCAAGGGCGGCACGTACTTCTTCCTCACCGCGGGGCACTGCGGGAAGGTGGCCAGGACCTGGTACACCGACTCCGGCCACAACACCCTGATCGGCCCCACCATCGGCGCCAGCTTCCCGGGCAACGACTACGCGCTGGTCCGCTACGACAACACCTCGCTGAGCCACCCGGGCGGGTTCACCGCGGCGGACGCGTACGTGGGAGAGTCGGTCAGGCGCACCGGCTCGACCACCGGCACCCACAGCGGCCGTGTCACCGCGCTCAACGTCACGGTCCACTACTCCGGCGGCGGCACGGTGCGCGGCATGATCCAGACCAACGTGTGCGCGGAGCCCGGCGACTCCGGCGGCCCGCTCTACGACGGCACGAAGGCACTGGGCATCACCTCTGGCGGCAGCGGCAACTGCCGTACCGGCGGCACCACGTTCTACCAGCCCGTGCCCGAGGCGGCGAAGAAGTACGGCGTGACCGTCTACTGACCGCTCCGGCGGCCCGGCCGGCAGTCGACCCCACGGCCGGGCTCCCGGCAACCCGATCATGGCTCTGACCAGCAGAAGCGCTGGCCAGAGCCATGATTTGTTCCTAGTGCTGGATCGCGGCCTCGGCTCCGGCGCCGGTGAGCGACCGGACCTCCAGCTCGTTGTGCTTGTCCCTGCTGGCCCGGTCCGGGAACAGAACCGCGCCGAGCCAACCGAAGAAGAAGCCCAATGGGATCGAGATGATGCCCGGGTTGTTCAACGGGAACCACGCGAAGTCCGCGTTCGGCAGCAGCGAGTTCTCCGCGCCGGACACGACCGGTGAGAAGAACACCAGGCCGACGGCGGAGAGGAGACCGCCGTAGATGCTCCAGGTGGCGCCGGTGGTGGTGAAGCGCCGCCAGAACAGGTTGTAGATCAGCGCGGGCAGGTTCGCCGACGCGGCCACCGCGAACGCCAGCGCCACCAGGAAGGCGATGTTCAGGCGCTGCGCGTAGATGGACAGGACGATCGCGACGGTGCCGATGCAGAACGCCGCGATCCTGGCGGCGTTGACCTCCTGCTTCTCCGACACCGCGCCCCGCTTGATGACGTTCGCGTAGAGGTCGTGCGCGAACGACGACGCCGAGGTCAAGGTGAGTCCCGCGACCACAGCGAGGATCGTGGCGAACGCGACGGCGGCGATCAGGGCCAGCAGCACCGCGCCGCCCACGGAGCCTTCGCCGCCGCCGACCGCTTCAGCCAGCAGGGGCGAGGCCAGGTTCCCGCCGGAGTCGGCGATCCGCGAGGTCTCCGACGTGGTGTCCAGCAACGCGGCCGCGCCGAAGCCGAGCGCGATCGTCATCAGGTAGAACGAGCCGATCAGGCCGATCGCGCAGAGCACCGACGTACGCGCGGCCTTCGATGTGGGGACGGTGTAGAAGCGGATCAGGATGTGCGGCAGACCCGCGGTGCCCAACACCAGCGCCAACGCCAACGAGACGAAGTCGACCTGACCCAGGAAGCCCTTCGCGCCGTACAGCAGGCCCGGCTCCAGGAACGCCTGGCCTTTGCCGGTGGCGTTCGCGGCGGCGCCGAGCAGCTCGGAGATGTTGAAGTTGAACTTCATCAGCACGAGCACGGTGACCAGCAGGGTGCCGCTCATCAGCAGCACCGCCTTGACGATCTGGACCCAGGTGGTGCCGCGCATGCCGCCGATCGTCACGTAGATGATCATCAACGCGCCGACGAGGACGATCACGCCGTTCTTCAGCACCGGGCTGTCGACGCCCAGCAGGAGCCCCACGAGCGCGCCCGCGCCGACCATCTGGGCCAGCAGGTAGAAGATCGACACCACCACTGTCGACGTCGACGCGGCTGTGCGTACGGGCCGCTGCCGCATCCGGTACGCCAGCTGGTCGGCCATCGTGAACCGGCCGGAGTTCCGCAGCAGCTCGGCGACCAGCAGCAACGCCACGAGCCACGCCACCAGAAAGCCGATGGAGTACAGGAAGCCGTCGTACCCGTAAAGGGCGATCAGACCGGAGATGCCGAGGAACGAGGCGGCCGACATGTAGTCGCCGGAGATGGCCAGGCCGTTCTGCACGCCTGAGAACGACCGTCCCGCGGCGTAGTAGTCCGCGGTGGTCTGGTTCTTCCGGCTGGCCCACCAGGTGATGTAGAGGGTGACCGCGACGACTGCGAGGAACAACGTCACCGTGAGGGTCTGGTTGCCCTGCTGGCCCTGCGCCAGAACCGTGCCGGTCACTGCGCGACCTCCTGCCGGTACTCGTCGTCGAGGCGGCCGGCGATCGGGTCCAGCGCGGAGTTGGCGTGGCGCGCGTACAGCCACGCGATCAGGAACGTGGACGCGAACTGGAGAATGCCGAACATGAACGCGACGTTGACGTTGCCGACAAGCGGGGTCTTCATGAAGCCGGGCAGCCAGTTGGCACTGACTACGAAGAGCAGGTACCAGACCATGAACGCGACGGTCGCCGGGAACGCGAAACCCCGGTAGCGGCGCCGCAGCTCCTGGAAGTCGTCGGTGGCGTGTATCCGTTCGTACGCCTGATGCTGTTGGGTGGTCGTCTTATCTGTCACGAGCCTCACCTCTGGGCTGGCGTGCGGGAATGGCGTGATGTGAGTCACGACCGTAAGCAGGGCGCGCCGGGCTGCGGGAGAGGCCGCGTCGCCGGCTGCGGCGAGCGGAGCGCGCGCAGCGGCGCGCGGCCGGGCCGCCAACGCCGAGCGGTAGCTCTGACACGACGAGCGGCGGCCGTCGCCACGTGTTCTTTCGAGTTTTCGTTCCTTCCGCTGCCGCCGAAGCAACGACCACTCGTTGCTGGTCGGCTAGTCCTAGTCCGCGTGGTCTCGGAAGGTTCGGTCGCCTCTGTCTACGTCCAGTTGTTCTGGGGTGTGTAGGCGGACCATGGTGCGGGCGACGTTCGGGGCCATCCGCCGGCGGGTGGCCAGCGACACCGCGATCATCACCGCGAAGGCCAGCGGCACGGTCCAGGCCGCCGGTTGCGCCAGCAGCGCCCGGGCCCACCCGTCGTCGGCCGCGCCCGTGATGGTCAACACAACCGCCGAGCCGGACGCGGCGCCGCCGGCGAGCATGCCCGTGATCGCGCCCG
Organism: Micromonosporaceae bacterium; assembly: GCA_009380105.1. Lineage (GTDB taxonomy): Bacteria > Actinomycetota > Actinomycetes > Mycobacteriales > Micromonosporaceae > WHSM01. Next base: position 1,684 of record WHSM01000326.1, on the reverse strand, counting down.
CGTCGGTGAGCCGCCGCCACCAGATGCCGAGCAGCAGCAGTGGGCAGAACGTGGACGCCGCCACCGCGAACGCCAAACCCACCACGCTGGCCACCGGCACCCCGGTCGCGGCGACGGCGAGGGCGAACGGCGCCGACACCGCGAGCGCCGCGCCGAGGCGGAACGCCCGGATCCCGTGCACCCAACGGGCTATGATGTCCTGGCTGAGCACCCCGGCCACCGACACGCTCAGCCCGGACGAGGTGGACAGGAACGCCGCGAACGCGCCCGCGGTCACCAGGGTGCCCAGCAGCTCCCCGGGCCAGCCTGCGATCATCCGTCCAGGCAGCTCCAGCACCACCGCGTCGGTCCGGCCGGTCATCAGCAGATCCGGCGTGTAGAGGCGGCCGAGCGCGCCGTACACCGCGGGGAAGAGGTAGAACGCGCCGAGCAGCACCAGGACGGCGAGGGTGGTGCGGCGCGCGGCCCGGCCGTCGGGGTTGGTGTAGAAGCGCACCAGCACGTGGGGCAGCCCCATCGTGCCGAGGAACGTGGCGAAGATCAGCGAGTACGTGGCGTACAGCGGATGCTCCTGGCCGCCGCCCAGCGGCAGCGCCCAGTCGTTGTTGGCGAGCGCCGGCAGCCGGTCTGCCACGGGGGCCGCCGCGCCGGCCGGGAACCGCAGTGTGGTCCCTTCGCGCACCTCGTGCCCGCCGGGGTTCAGGGTCACACGCTCGCCTCGGTGGCGGACGCCGTCGACCACCCCGGTGACGGTCGCCCGGGTGGCGCGCGCCACGGTCACCTTCGCCGACGTTCCCATCGTGACAGTGGTCGGCTCCCGGAACTCCGCCAGCGTGGACTGCCCGGGCGTCGGCGCGCCGTCGGTCTGCCACACCAGGAACAGGAAGATCACTGGCACCGCGATGGCCGTGAGCTTCAGCCAGTACTGGAACGTCTGCACGAACGTGATGCTGCGCATCCCGCCGAAGACGACGCTGATCAGCACGACCGTCGCCACCACCAGCCCACCGGCCCACGTGGGCGCGCCGGTGACGGTGCGCAGCGTCAGGCCGGCGGCCTGGAACTGGGGCATCAGATACAGCCAGCCGATCAGCACGACGAGCACGCTCGCCACGCGGCGCACCGCAGTGGACTCCAGCCTGGCCTCGGCGAAGTCCGGCAGCGTGTACGCCCCGCTGCGGCGCAGCGGCGCCGCGACCAGCACCAACAGCACCAGGTATCCGGCAGTCCAACCCACCGGGTACCAGAGCATGTCGGCGCCGAAGGCCAGGATCAGCCCCGCGGCGCCGAGGAACGACGCGGCCGACAGGTACTCGCCGCCGATCGCGGAGGCGTTCCACCATGGGCTCACGGTCCGGGACGCGACGTAGAAGTCGCTGGTGGTGCGGCTGACCCGCAGCCCGAACGCGCCGATCACGACGGTCGCGACCGCCACCAGCACCACGGCGGCCACGCCGTAGCCGGCGTTCACGGCCCGTCCACGACCGAGGTCGACGGGCCGGGCTCCGACGCGTCCGAGGAGTCCGACCGTGACTCGACCAGCTCCGAGAAGTCCCGCTCGTTGCCCTCCGCCTGGCGGCAGAACTGCCACGCGGCCACGATCAGCGCGGGGTGCACCAGCACGCCGAGCAGCAGCCACGGCAATGGGAGGCCCAGCACCTCCGCCTCCCGCAGCGGCGGCGCG
>WHSM01000591.1 GCA_009380105.1 Micromonosporaceae bacterium | reverse complement strand
CCCTTGTACGAGCGCCACCAGCCGGGCGCGTCAGCCTCCTTGGCGAGCGCGATCAGCGCGTCGGTGATGGACTGGTCCGCGCCGTAGGACGCGCACAGCACCATCACATCCGGCGGGCGCGGCACCGATGTGCCCGACTCGAACCGGTACAGCGTCGCGTCCGAGACCCCGATCTCCTGCGCCGCCTGCTCGACGCTCATCCCGGCCTCCTTGCGCAGCTCCCGCAGATGACGTCCCAGTTGCCGTGCCTGGATCGTCTTGCCCACGCCCTTCTTCACAGTGCGCTGCTCCTTCCCTCACGGTGCGGGTCCAGTTGCTCGCAAACTGTGGCTCGCGAACCACGGTGTGATTCTTTCAGTAAGTGGCTCGCGTCACAAGACTGGCATGCAGGTCCTCGACGCCGGGACGGTCATCGCCCCCGGCGCCGGGTGACGAAGCGGGTGAGAGTCACCCGCGCCGGTCGGCGGTCGTCAGCGCGTACGCCCGGGAGCAGCGGCCGTCGACCGCCACACGGTGAGAGGAGCGACGTGAACGAGCGCGGATTCCCCCAGGACAGGCGAGACCACGGAGACGGCGGCCCGGAGCACGACTGGCGAGACCGGTCAGCATCCCACGCCGCGCCACCGAGCGCCCCGAGCGCCCCGAGCGCCCCGGGTGTCCCGGGTGTCCCGGGTGTCCCGGGTGTCCCGGGTGTCCCGGGTGTCCCGAGCTCCCCGACGCTCCCGCCCGAGATCGTGGCGGTGTTGCGCCGTACCGCTGAAGAAATCATCGCTCGGCACGTCGCGTTGCCGGACGGCCGCTGCTCCTACTGCTCGGCGACGTGGCTTCACACCGCCACCCCACACCCGTGCCCACCGATCCGAATCGCCCGGAATTTCCGCCACCTGACCGACCCCGATCGCTAGCGGGCGTCCATGATCGGCGGCATCGGGCGCTTGGCGGGGCTGTCACGAGGCGTTCGTGCCGCTGAAGGTCCCATGGTGCGGATCATGGGAGCGGGGCGGGGCGTGGCCCCCGGCTCAGGCGCTGGAGGGCTCGCTCAGTGGGTTGCGGGGGGCTGCGTCGTGGAATTCGTGGGCGGCGTACCGGTGGGCGATCAGGTTCGCTGGCCACACGCCGTCAGGCCAGCCGCCCTTGGCGAGCAACGCCCCCAGGAAGTCCGCCGGCTCCGTCAGCCGCTGCCACACCGTCGGAAGGAACGTGGCCCGGCGTTCGCCGTCGGTGAGCAGCAGCCCGTCCACCCCCGGCTGCAGGGCCGCGAGCAGCGCCTCCCGCCCGGAGAACTCGATCGCTGTCGGCGCACTGAGCACCGACACCTTGACGTCCAGCTCCGGCCAGTCGTCGCGGTCCACCGGCGGGAGCCGAGGGTCGATCATGGCGCGGCGGGCGTTGCGCACCACGTCCAGGTAGAGCGGCCGGGCGGCCTGGAGGCTGCCGACGCAGCCGCGCAGCTTTCCCTGCCGCTCCAGGGTGACGAACGAGGCCCCCGGGTCGTGCAGGGCCGTTTCCTCGGCGGGCACGTCAACGGCGACCGATCCCTCGCCGGACAGCCGCGACCGGATCGTGCCCACAGCGACCATGGCGAGCATCGCGCCCTGGTGTGCCGAGAGGGGGCTTTCAGGGCGGGCGGTCATGCTCGCATCCTGCCAGCTATGTGCGCGTGGCGCCTATCGGATGCAGGTGCGGCCCGCGCTGGGCCGGGATCGGGGAGCCGACCCCGGAGCGGCACGCGGGGCGGTCGGCCGGCCTGCCGGCGCCGACCATCGGCAGCACGTCGGCGAGGGAGCTGATCACCGGTCCGGTCCAGCCCCGCTCGGAGAGCATCGCCGCGTGCCGGTCGCTGTCCGGGGCGACGAGGCGCACGGGGGGGATGCCGGCTGCCTTGGCGCCGGACAGCTCCCAGCTGCCGCCGTCGCCGACGTACAGGCACTCCTCAGGCGCGACGGCGAGT
>WHSM01000515.1 GCA_009380105.1 Micromonosporaceae bacterium | reverse complement strand
GTCCGAGGTTCTGATCTCCTCTTCGGTGATCGCCAAACCGTCGCTGCGGATGCTCGCCACGAGCACCGCACGCAGGTCGCGGAAGCGTGCGACTCCCACGTCGACTCGCTCTTTTCGTCCCTGCCGCATCACATCCGGCGCGTTGAGCGCCAGCACCCCGGTGCTGACCATGCGCTCGACGACGCGAAGCGCCCTGGACGTTGGCGGCCTCCACTCGAGAGGGTCACTGTTAGGCGAGTCCAGCGTTAGCGGTCTCCAGAGCAGCGCGAGCAGCGCCAGAAGCGCCAGAAGCAATGGACCCGCGAGAGCCCATTCCACGAGATACCCGACTGTGACCACTGCGGCAGCCGTGATCGCAGCCACCGCCACCTGAATTAGCCAATACACATGATCACACTCGCAGGGCAGATCACACGGCGCAATCAGCAGTCAACTACGGCCCGCGTCCACTTCGGAGCTTGACACCCAGTGACAGAAGTTCTCCCCAGGTTCCTTCCGCCAGGAAGCGAGTTGACTGTGCACGGGCCAGACGGTTTCAAGAAGACTTTCAGGGAGAGCGACGGTGACGACTGTGGAGGCGTACTACCGGCATGAGCACGACGAAGACCCTGGCCGGCCAGGCCCGGCTCTATACCGCGATCGCGCGGCACACCGTGCTGGTCATGGCCGCCCTCGCGATCTGCGCGGTCGCCTGATCTATCCCCTGCCAGTGCGCCAACGTCTCTAACGCCTCGACACGGCTGGTCCCCTGCAACTGGCCCGCCAGCAACATGTGTGCCTGCTGCCCCCGCATCCCTGCCGTGCTCACCGCCGAGACGATCTCCCCGGCCTTCGACAGGAAGCCCTCCACCGCCGCCCGGACGTCTGCGAACGACCCCACAGCACGCCTCCTGCGTCAGATCGTCGCCTCGGTCGACACGGTCGGGGCGCGTGTCACCGCAGAGCGCACTGTCGCAAGTGGTGGGTAGCAGATCGAGGGGCGCAGTGACCTGGCCGCCATGCACAGCCTGATGGCGCAGATGGAGTACTCCTCGAATTGACCCGCCTCGCCAAGCGCGCCGACCAGATATCGCCGCCACCGGTCGGGATCATCCCTTCCCGACGTCCGGCTCCGTAACCCTGCCAACGAATAGGTAGCCGCCAGGATCCCTGGGTAATTGGGACATAGTAGCCTTCTCGAAGCCTCCGCCTCAGGTACCCGAAAACGTGCCTCCACATCCTCCCGGGGAAGCCACCAAGGAGCCATCACCGATGCATCAACCCGAGCCGCAGCCGGGGCAACAGGCCAGCGACCGCGCGCCGGGCGGTTATCAGCCTGGCCAACCTGACCAGACCCGGGTGTACCCCACCGTGGAACCCCCGGCCGCCCCCGGCGCGTCAGCCCATCCCGGCGCTTCAGGTCCTCGCGGAGGGGCGGCCGCCTCGGCGCCGGTGCCGCCCGGTGGCGCTGCCAGGGGCGGCCCGACACCGGGCGTGTACGGGCGACCCGCGCGAGCCCGCAAGCCGTTGAATCTGAAGGTGCGGCTCACCGACGCGCTGATTGCGGGCGGCGCGCTGCTGGTGTTCCTGTTCTCGTTCGCGCCCTTCGTGGAGTACGACGACCCCGACCTGGAGCGCCGACTGGAGCAGGAGAGCCTGCCGACGTGGTTCTCGGCGTGGGCGCTGGAGACGTTCATGGCGCCGCTCACCTGGTGGGTGATCATCGCCGCGCTCGGCATGCTGGCGATCATCGCGTTGCAGCGATTCGTGCCGGACCAGCGGCTGCTCGGGTTCCAGCTCAGCCAGATCCAGCTGATGCTGTCGTACTTCGCCCTCATCATGCTGCTGGGATACGCCCTGTCCGCGAAGACGATGCTGTTCGGCTCCGAGTTGCAGGACGAGTCCTTCGCCTCTCAGTTCGACACCGACATGTCGAGCGGTTGGGGGGCGAACCTGATGTTGTTCGGCGCCCTGGCCACGGCCGTCGGCGCGACGCTCGGCCACCTGGGAGTCGACCCGCTGATCTGGCCGCCGCCCGCCAAGCCGGAGACCACGGCGCACCAGGCCGCACAGCCGGGGTGGGGCCAGCAGCCCGGGCAGCCCGGGCAGACCGCGCAGCAGGGCTATCCGGCGACGCCGTATCCGCAGCAGCCCGGTCACGGGTACTCGCCGCCGCACGGGTACGCCCCGCCCACGCAGCAGATGCCGCAGGCCACGCCACCCGACCCAGCGACGCCACCCGGCCAGGCGTCCGGCCAGACGTCGCCTGCGGCGCCGTCGCAGGGACGAGGCGAGCAGGATATTGATCCTTTTGGTCGATGAACCATCTACCGGAGGCTTCGCTCTTGGCCAACACTTCACACGCCGCCGCGATCAACACCCTCGTTTGCGTCATGTCTGTCGCGGCGCCGTGTGGCGTCTTGTGCGGCATCGCATGTCAGGGTCCGGGGACGAGGTGTGGGCGCAGAGTCAGCGCGTCGTCCATGACGGCGGCCCTCTCGACATGCTCGTCGGCACCAGCCGCGACGGCAGTAGCGGACTGGTTGCCGAGCTGGACCCCGTGTACACCGTGCCGCGTCGTCCATCCCGCGGATGGGGGCGGCCCACCGTCCGGGCGCTCGTCGGCCTGCGGCCGGTCGACTGGTGGACCGGCAGAGACGTCGGGGCGTACCTCATCGGCCATACGCTCCTGCATCGCTGACAGGAATTGGTGGGCGACAACTGCCTCGCGGCTCTACGTGAAGGCTCGTCCGAGCAGACCC
>WHSM01000387.1 GCA_009380105.1 Micromonosporaceae bacterium | reverse complement strand
TCGGCTCGACCGCCTGGTCCCAGGTGTGCTGCGCTGTCATCCGCAATCCTCGCCTCGCCTGCGACCGACCAGCCGCATAGTGGTCTACACCGCCCGCCCGTAGCGGGTTCCCTCCGTGCGCCCCGGACTCCGAGCAGGGGCGGCCACACGCATCCTCTCAGGCTATCCGCGATGTCCGCCGATGCCGAGGCGAGCAAGATTCCGCAACGTTTCAATCACTGGGCCACTGGACGCATTCGATTTCACCAGGTCTCGGACGATTCCGCCACAGCCAGACAGCCACCCGGCCCCCGCGCCAAGATCTGCGGCGTGGGGCGGGAATCGGCACCAGAAACCCGAGAACCGCGCGGCTCCGTGCCCCATGCTGCGGATGTTGACTCGTTGTCGCGGCGCCAAGATCAAATTTTCGGGGTACGATGACCAGCCGCCGCCAGCTCGCGGTCCGGGCAGATCGCGACCTCGGTCGTGCCTTCCCAGACGAGGTAGCAGCTCTCGACCGGGAGGTAGGCCTCGCCGTCCTCGTCGAGCCGGCTGAAGATCGCCTGGTAGAGGGTCAGGTCGCACCAGCCGGCAGCGAGCCGTTCTCTCGCCCAGGGGCGCAGCCCGCGGATGAGATCGACGATGTCGCGCTCCATCGGATCGACCGGGACCTGTTCCACCGTCCTGTACACGGTGTGGCCGTTGCCGATCTCGAACAGCGTGTACGCGTACCGCATTTGCCCCTGCTGCGCGAGGCGCGGGAGCAGCTGGAGATCTCCTCGAAAGACGTGGCCGAGAAGCTGGAGTGGCACAGGTCCAAGGTCACCAAGCTGGAGAAGGGCACCACGAAGATCTCCGCGCCCGAGCTGGACCGGCTGATCGAGATCTACCAGGTCGACGAGGCCCAGGCCGAGCGGATGCGCACGCTGGGCCGGGAGGCCCGTAAACGCGGCGTCATGGGCAGGGTTCCAGACTGGGCGCAGACCTACGTCGAGCTGGAGCAGGCCGCCGAAGAGATCAAGTTGTACGAAGCGGAGCTTGTGCCTGCGCTGCTCCAAACCGAGGACTATGCCCGGTCACTTCTCGCCACGTCGCTGATCACTCCGGCCGAGGACGCCGAGCCGCGAGCGAAGGAGCGGGTGGGCCGACAGGAGCGGCTCACCAACGGCAATCCGCCGAGGCTGTGGGCTGTGCTGGGCGAAGCGGCTCTGCCTCCAAGCACATACTCGACCGGCGGATCAAGGAGCTCGGGCAGCCCTGACGGAAGTGATGCACGATGTGGACCCCCGACCTCTCTGACGCGGACTGGCGCAAAAGCAACCGCAGTAGCGGTGCCGACAACTGCATCGAGGTCGCGACCGGGACTCAGTGGCGTAAGAGCAGCCGCAGCAGCGGCAACAGCAACTGCGTCGAGGTGGCCGCTGATGCCCGTGGCTCCTGGGTGGCGATCCGCGACTCGAAAGACCCGCACGGCCCCGCCCTCGTGGTCGCCCCGGCCGAATTCACCGCCTTTGTCCACGCCCTGAAGACCGACCACCTCACCTGACCCACCGGGGCTACCTCGGAGGTGAGCAGGAGCGGGTTCGCGGCGCTCGCCACGGCGGCCGTAGGCGCCGCAGCCGCATGGAGCGCGGCGCTTCTGCCGCCGTGGGCGTGTGGGGTGACCTGAGCCTTGGGCTCGCCAGATTCCCGCGGTGGGCTGGCACATCGGAGCCGCCGCAATTCTGCATCTGTGCGTTGCCGGGAGCCAAGACGCGTGCCCTGAACCCCGGAATCCGCGCTCAAGTCTGAGCAACCAGACCGCAGTCGCCCCGCCGAGCGGGGAGCCGCGACCGCCTGGCTGACCCGCGTCACCGTGGGCAGTCGGTTTCGCCCATGCTCTGAACGACATACGCATGTCACAAACAGCATGAAGGAGATGCGACATATGTGCTCGCTCTGTGCGCGGCGTACCAACACAAACTGTTTGTACTACAAACCGTTTGTGCTACCGCCAGCTTGGTGAGCTGCGCGCTTAGTGCCCCTCAGCGTTAGTTCGTCGGGGGTCGCAGTCAGGCGGTGGGGTCGTTGAGGTAGAGGCCGCAGGCGCAGTCGAGAGCTTCTTCGGGACTGCCGGCGGGAAGTCCGCTGGGCAGGATGGAGTCTTGGTAGCTGTCGCGGCTGGCCAGGTAGATGGCGAAGCCCCAGATGCTGGCCGAGCCGTTGTAGCGCAGCCGGCATAGCGGCAGCGTCGTGCCCTCTGGTAGTCGGCCATCGACGTATGCGAACGAGCCGCGGTAGCGAATTGGCACGGCGAGAAGGGCTGGCCAGCGGTTGTGGGCGTGCTCGGTCAAGCGTTGGCGCAGCGACGTCTTGGTCGACTCAGGTGCAGGCTTGGGCATCCGTGTCATGGTGCCCGAGCGGTTGCGGCGAGTCGTTGCCGGCCTACCGGTAGCCGGACTGGCAGAACACGTCGGCGCCCCCCACGAGCCCATACCCGATCATTCTTGACCCCGACGAGCGCGCCGCGCTGGCGGCGCTGGCCCGCCGGCCCACCACCACGTGCCGGCTGGTGCTGCGGGCGCGGATCATCCTCGCGGCCGCGGACGGCGCCAGCAACACCGCGATCGCCGCCGGGCAGGGCGTGCACGTGGATACGGTGCGCAAGTGGCGGTCCCGGTTCTACACCCGACGGCTGGACGGGTTGGCCGATGCGCCTCGTTCCGGCCGACCGCGCCGGTTCACCTCGGTGCAGACCGCGCAGGTCAAAGCCCTCGCATGCGAACTGCCTGCCACCCGCGGAGCGCCGCTATCGCGGTGGAGCGCTGCCGAGTTGGCCGGTGAAGCCGTCGCCGCGGGCATCGTCGAGGACGTCTCCGCCTCCACGGTGGCCCGGTGGCTGGCCGCCGACGCGATCAAACCCTGGCGGCACCGGTCGTGGATCTTCCCCCGGGATCCAGACTTCGCCGCCAAGGCCAGCGTGGTGCTGGACCTCTACGCCGGCCTCTGGCAGGGCGAGCCGTTAGGCGAGGGCGACTACGTGATCAGCGCGGATGAGAAGACCTCCATCCAGGCCCGCTGCCGCTGCCACCCCCAGCCTGCCGCCCGGCCTGGCCCGGCTCATGCGCGTCGAGCACGAGTACCAGCGCGGCGGCGCGCTAGCCTACCTGGCCGCGTGGGACGTGCGCCGCGGGAAGGTCTTCGGCCGCTGCGAGCCCACCACCGGCATCGCCCCCTTCGCCGCCCTGGCCGAACAAGTCATGACGACCGAACCGCACGCCTCGGCCAGGCGGGTGTTCTGGATCGTTGACAACGGCTCCTCCCACCGCGGCCGGGCCTCCATCGACCGCATGGCAGCCGCATGGCCCACCGCCACGCTGGTGCACACCCCGGTGCACGCCAGCTGGTTGAACCAGATCGAGATCTACTTCTCCATCGTGCAGCGCAAGGTCGTCACCCCGAACGACTTCTACGACCTGGCCGACGTCGAGGACCGGCTGATGGCCTTCCAGGACCATTACAACCTGATCGCCCGGCCGTTCAACTGGCAGTACACCAAGAAAGACCTCAACGAACTCCTCGAACGTCTCGCCGCCCAAGACACCGCGCTGCCACCCACCACCGCACGACCCCCGACGAACTAACGCCGAGGGGCGCTAAGGCTCCGTCAAGATCGCGTCGTTGCCCGTTAAAGACGCGTCAAGACCGCTCAAGATCCTTCGCTGTGGATGTTGGCTGGGCTGTTGTCCAGCGACATGTCCGCGACGGAGAGGTCGATGCCAGGCAGACGTCCACTGCGCCACCCGGCGAGGATCGTGCCACTGGCGTTCTTAGCGGCCATCGCGGTGGGCACGGCGCTGCTCGCGCTGCCGGCGGCGAAAGCGGGTCCGGGCGGGGCGCCGCTGATCACGGCGTTGTTCACGGCCACGTCGGCGGTGTGCGTGACGGGGTTGATCACGGTCGACACGCCGACGTACTGGTCGCCGTTCGGGCAGGGCGTGATCCTGGCGCTGATTCAGGTCGGCGGGTTCGGGGTGATGTCGCTGGGCGCGCTGCTGGGGCTGCTGGTCTACCGTCGTCTCGGCCTGGCCACCCGCCTGGTAGCGCAGGCGGAGACGAAGACCCTCGCGTTGGGCGAGGTGCGGTCGGTGCTGTGGCGGATCGCGTTGACCGTGGCTGTGTTCGAACTGGTCACGGCGGCGGCGTTGTCGGCCCGGTTCTGGCTGGGGCACGGCATGGACGCG
>WHSM01000165.1 GCA_009380105.1 Micromonosporaceae bacterium | reverse complement strand
TCTCAATGGCAACGCGCTGACATGCACCCCGCGTGGTCGCGTTGGCTGCCGTGCACGGTGGCCCTGCTACGGGTGGTGCCCGACCCGCATCGATTTCCGGTCCCAGCCTGGGATGAGCTGGCGGACGTGTTCGAATGGGACTCGCCCGCCTGGTGCGACCCCGGCGACCCGGAGGACTGGATCGCCAAGGCCGCCGCCGGCCACGGCCCGGGCGAGGAGGAACTCGCCGCCCAGCATGCGAGGGAGCACTACGACGCGAGGGTGAAGCTCCGCGCCGAGCGCATCGACGTGTTCACCCGCGTATGCCACCGCGCCGGCATCGCGCCACCGGCCACCGTCACACAGCTGCTGGAATGCCTGGTGGCTTTTGGTTTGTACGGGCGGGAGGAGTCCGACGGGCAGCAGTGGCTGCTGCCGCGACTGTGGCGCAACCCGCTCGACGTGCTGCCGTTCACGCGGGAAGAGGCCGCCGAAGAGGCCAGCGGTCAGCACCGCGAGCGCGCGATGCTGACCGGAGCCGGGCTGCGACGCCTCGCACTCGCGGACACCACGCGCCCTGCGGACGCCGAGACTGTGACCGTCGCGGCGACGTTGCGCGCCATCGGCGAGCACGCGGGAATCGCCCCTGGACAGACCCGCGCGGGCCTGACGCTGCTCGCTGGCGAGGAGATGGTCTACCTCGACGATGTCGACCCCGACCAGGTCGACCTCGACACGCCCGTCAAGGTGCGACTGCCCTGGGAGCCGTTCGAGCGGTTCTTCGACTTCGAGGAGCTCCCGGCCCCAGAACACTTCCACTGAACCCGCGCGGGGACGGTGGGCCCGGACCATGAACACGACTGGCGTGTCTCACGGCGCCCGCCCAATGTCGCGGGTCCCGCGATCCCGGAGGCGCCAGCCTCCGATGAGCGGAAGCGGGTCAGCTTGCTGTGGTCTCCAGTGGAACGGCCAGTCTCCTCGGACAGGTTCCCCTCGTGGCCGCCGTCCGGCTGCTCCCTGACGGAGCGCGCCGCCGGCGCCTGCTCCATGCATCGCCATGCGTCAGACGGGCCCCGGCCTACGCCGGGCACTAGCTCCGGACGTGCTTGGCGACCCAGTCGAGCACCGGCCGCACCTGGCGCCACGTGTGGCGGACCCGGTCCAATGCCTCCACGTCGTGCAGCCACGGCTCCACCGCGAAGCGCCTGCCGACGTCAAGCTTCTTGTGCCTGAGCAGGTCGATCCGCGGATGGTCCTCCAGATAGCCGCGGGGCCGGGTCTTCAGCGCCTCGCCGCCGATGCCGAACCCGTCCTCACGCAGCGACGCGGCGATCGCCGCCAACTCGGCGCCGCTGCCCTCGGCGTCGACCGCCTTTCGGTAACGGGCGACTTCCGTCGGGTCGTACGGATAGAAGCGACCCGACGCGTACAGCCCCGACGCGTCGATCTGCGCCCAGTAGCCCAGGCAGACCTGGGTGTCGACGTACGCCCCCTGATAGATCTTGTACGGCGACTTGTCGTTGGAGAACCGCGAGTCGCGCTGTGGGCGCAGCACCTGCACCTCGCCGAACTCCTCCGACAAGACCTGGGCCAGCGCCGCCATCGGCTCGGCGACCGCGCGCTCGTACACCTCGCGGCGTTGCTTCCAGGACTCCTTGGTGTTGTCCGTCGCCAGACTCTCGTAGAACGCGAAAGCTTCGGCGGGGAACCCCGTGAACGTCATGGCGCCAGAGTCTGCCACCTCGGGGCCGGGCCTCGCGAGCACTCGATCACCCACTGTGGACAAGCGCTTCCCAGCCGGCGCGAAGGGGCCCGCGAGACTGTGGACAACTCTTCCGACCTCCGTCCACCGCCTCCCTGCCGACTTGGTTGGGCACATGGTGGTATTGGCGCCCGGAATGTCGGGGCTTAGCGCACCATGTGGCCAACCAAGTGGGGAGGTGGAGGTGGAGGTGGGCGGTCAGGGCGTGAGGAAGCGGGCTATGTCCGCCTGCTCGGCGGCTGCGCCGGCTGCCACGGCGTCGCTGAACTGCTTGAACGGCCGCACGTCCACTGACCGGCCGCGCCGGCCCCACGTGCCCGCGGCCAGACCGTCGATCAGGACTGTCGCGCGGATCTGCCCGCCGCCCGGCCAGACCTCCTTCTCGTACGGCTCCGCCACCGACAGCGCGCGGGTGCGGTAACCGACCAGATAGTTGTCGTACGCCGGGACCAGCCGCACGTCGGCCTCGGGCTGCTCTTCGTCCAGTTCCAGCAGCCGGGACTCCGGCAACGCGCAGGCCTGGCCGACCACGTCGATCTCCACCGTGTCGCTCAGCGCCTTCCAGGCGCGCCGGGCCAGCGGCATCGGCAATCCGGACCAGGTCCCGAAGTCGATCACGGTCGCGGGCGCGTACGCCCTCAGATAGCGCCGGGCCAGCTCCGCGGCTGCCTCTTCCGGCGACCAGCCCGGATCCTCGGCGCCGACCCGGTCCGACAGCGGCACGAACGCCGCCTCGCCATCGCGGAACGCGCCGTGACAGATCAGCCCCCGCAACGCGGCCCGGCGGATCAGGTGGAACGGCGCCTGGCCGCGCTCCGGCACGCCGACCGCGACCAGCCGGGCGGTCAGCTCCGCCCTGGTCAACGGCCCTTCCTCGGCCAGAGCCGCCATCATGCGCTCCTCGGCGCGGGCGCACAGATCCTCGTCCAGACCCAGCTCGGCGTGGCGGCGGCGGCTCGCGGCGAGCGAGATCGGGCCGAACAGCGCTGTCAGCCACATCGCGTCGGCCGCCGGCACGGCGTGCAGCGTGCCGCGCATGAACCAGCCGCGCACCACGGCGCTCTCGACGCCGTACCCACGAAGAACGTCATCGCGGGTGAGGCCGGCGGCGCGGACCCGCAGGCCGAGCGCCGCGGCGTCGAGGTCCTGGGCCTGCACGGCGAAGACCTGGTCGACCACCTCGGCGACGCCCTGGCAGCGGACGCCGCCGGCGAGCCCCTGAGCGCGGGCGCGCATGAGGCGGGCCCGTCCGGGCGGTGCGCTCAGCATGGCGCGCAGCCTAGTCCGGCGGTGATCAAGGGCTCGTTGCGGGCGCGGTCGGCGTGTCGCGTCAACCAGTCCTTGATCACCGTGAAGCGGCGGCGTGGCAGAGGGCCCGCGCTCGGCGGACAACGGCGGCTGCACCCCGCCGCGTGTGACGACCCCTGGGATCACCTGTCCAGTCGGGTGATCAAGGACATCGCGGTGGACCGTGCCGACGCTGACCGTCTGGTGGTCTGCGTCGGCGGGACCGGGACCGGCCACGTCTTCCTCAGCACCACCGGCGGGGACTCCTGGAGCGACGATCCGCGCAGCGGCCGACCAGCAACTCAACGCGAGCCAGCCGATCCTCAACGAGGTCGCCCGCTCCTTCAAGCTCACCGCCTGAGGTTCCTCGGCATCTGTAGCTATCTTTCCCTTCACCTCAGTTGTCCGTAGGCTAGCTACATCGACGGCCGTCACTCGGCGGACTGAGTGGCGGGCGATGAGGCCCCCGCTTGCGAAGGACTGAGTCGATGAGGCGCGTTGTCTTGGCGATCACCACGGCGCTGACCGTGGTCGCCGCTTCTCTGTTGGTAACCCCGGGCGCTCTGGCGCAGGCGCCGCCACAGGAGCAGTGGCGCGGCTACTGGGTGGACTCGTTCCGCTCCAGCATCTACACGCCGCAGAATGTCGACAAGCTGGTGGCGGACGCCCAGGCGATCAACGCCAACGCCCTGATCGTCCAGGTCGGGCGATGGATGGACTGCTTCTGCAACCGCTCGGCGTTCCCCCGCACCCATGTCGCGATCGCCCCCGACTTCGACCCGCTCGACGACGTGATCGCCAAGGCCCACGCTGTCGGCATCGAGGTCCACGCCTGGGTCAACGCCACTCCGATGTGGAATCTGGCCACGCCGCCGCCGAACCCGGATCATGTCTTCCACCGGCACGGCCACGACGCGACCGGCGCCGACCGCTGGGTCAACCGGCGCTACGACGGAGCCGAGGTCGGCGGCGCCAACCTCCGCAACCTCGACCCCGCCAACCCGGCCGCGGTCGACTACGTGGTGGACGGGATCGCCAGCATCGTCCGGGAGTATGACGTCGACGGGATCAACCTCGACTACATCCGCTACCCCGACTACAACTCCGCCAACTACCAGAGCGACTGGGGCTACACGGAGACCTCGCTGGCGCGGTTCCGGGCCGCCACCGGACGCGACGACGTGCCGGAGCCGACCGACGCGCAGTTCAGCCAGTGGCGGCGGGACCAGGTCACCGGCATGCTCCGCAAGATCTACCTCCGGATGCACCAGGAAGACCCGCTGGCCCGGCTCTCCGTCAACGCCATCACCTACTGGTACGGCCCGCAGACCGAAGGCGGCTGGGAGGCCACCCGCGCGTACTCCGAGGTGATGCAGGACTGGAAGAGCTGGCTGGCCGAAGGCGTCATCGACACCAACGTCGCGATGAACTACAAGCGCGAGGCCGTGCCCGAGCAAGCGCAGATGTTCGACGAGTGGACCGAAGTGCTCGCCGACTGGCAGGCCGGCCGGCAGAGCGTCGTCGGCCCAGCGCTCTACCTCAACACCGTCGAGAACAGCGTCGCCCAGGCCCGCCGGGCGCTGGCGCCCACGGCCGCGGGCAACCGGGCAGCCGGCTGGAACGGCTACTCGTACGCCACGCCGAGCAACGCGGGCGCTGACCTCGACGCCGAGCGGGCCCGGCTCGCGGACGCGCTGACCCGCAACGACCCGACCGGCGCGCCGCCGCTGTTCGCAGAGCCGGCCGCGGTCCCCTCGATGCCGTGGAAGGAGCGCCCGGCCAAGGGCCACGTCGCCGGCGAGCTCCTGCTGCGGGACGGCACGCCGCTGGACCAGGCTGCCGTCACCCTGCGGGACCTGCGGTCCGGGCAGGTCGTGGCGACCCGGCTCAGTGACGGCTCCGGCTGGTTCGGCTTCGTCGACGTCGAGCCAGGCAAGTGGCTGGTCTCCGCGACCTCGTCCGACGGCGCACAGGCGCACGCAATGGTCCGGGTGACAGCGGGGCAGGTCGCCACAGCCAGGTTCGCGCCGCGGGACGCAGGCCGGTGACGCGACAGGGCTACTCCTCGCCGGGGACGGGCAGGTCCGAGAAGGCGGCGACGGTGCGGTCGGCGTACGGGCTGGCGTCGCCGTGCTCCATCGGGCCGTCCCACGTGCGCGGCAACGGAAAGGCCGCCGGCGCCACCCGCTTGACCACCTCGTCGAGCGCGGTCTCGGCGTCGCCGACCCACAGGTGCTTCGCCCCCGGCACGCCGACCACCTCGGCCTGCGGGATCGCCGCGAAGCGCTCGCGCGCCTCGGCCGGCCGCAGGTAGTCGTCGAACTCCGGCACCAGCGCGACCACCGGCTTGCCGGACTCCGCCCACGTCGCCAGGTGCGACGGCTGAGCGTGGCGCAGCGGCGGGGAGAGCAGGATCGCGCCCTCCACCCCGGGGTCGCAGCCGTGCATCAGCGCGAGGTCGGTGCCGAAGGACCAGGCGAGCAGCCAGATGCGCGGCAGGTCGGCGAACTCTGCGTGCTCGATCGCGGCGGCGACGTCGTGCCGCTCGCCCTTGCCGTTGTCGAACGCGCCTTCGCTGGTCCCGCGCACGCTGGACGTGCCGCGCGTGTTGAAGCGCAGCACCGCCATCCCGGCGAGGGCGGGGAGCCGCCACGCAGCCTTCCGGAAGACGTGGCTGTCCATCATCCCGCCGTGGGTCGGCAGCGGATGCAGGCACACCAGAGTGGCCTCCGGATCCCGATCGGCGGGCAGCGCCAGCTCGCCCACGAGGGTCAACCCGTCCGCTGTGTGCAGCTCGATGTCCTCCCGCCTGGCCGGCAGGATGGAGTTCGCCCGAATGGCCTGTGCGGTCACGGATGCGAGTCTGACACGCGGCCGGCCCCCAACAGCACGGCGGGCGAGGGACGCCACAGACCGGCGACGGTGGGCCGATTCCGTGAGCGCTGCCCGGCGCGCCTTCCGAAACCGGTCCATCGATCCGTGTCCTGACGACCCGCAGCAGTGACCGGATCCGTCCGGTTCCGGCCCGGATGGCGCCTTACCGACGCATCGCCGGGCGGCGAGTATCGACTTCATGAGCAGAGCTTTGATCATCATCGACCTGCAGGAGTCGTTCCGTCAACGCCCGAACTGGGCCGCGGTCAGCCGCCCGGACATCGCGCGGAGAGTCGCGCGCCTGGTCGAGGCAGCGCGGGCCGCCGGGGACCTGGTCATCTGGGTGCTGCACTCCGAGCCCGACACCCGCACGGTGTTCGACCCCGAGACTGGCCACGTGCGACTGATGGACGGGCTGGCGCCCGCCGACGGCGAACGCGTCGTCACGAAAACCTCAGCCAGCGCCTTCACCAGCACAAACCTTCAGCAGATCCTGACCCGTCGCGGAATCCGGAAGGTCACGGTCTGCGGGATCCAGACCGAGCAGTGCTGCGAGACCACCGCGCGGGTCGCCAGCGACCTGGGCTACCGGGTGGCCTTCGTGATCGACGCGACGGCGACGTTCCCGATTCCGCACCGCGACGCGCCGCGCGACCGGGAACTGGCCGACGTGCTCGCCGACCCGCGCACCCTGTCCGCGGACGCGATCACCGAGCGCACGGAGTACGCGCTGGCAGGCCGGTTCGCCGCCATCCGCACCCTGGACGAGATGGCGCCCGAGCTGGTGGCATCCTGACCAGATCATGCTGGGCAGATTATGACCACTCGCGTCGTCTTCCTGCTGCCGCCGCGCCTGCATCTGCTGGATCTCGCCGGCCCGGCGCAGGTGTTCTCCACAGCGGCCGACCTCGGCTGCGCGTACGAGCTGACGTACGCGGCGGAGCAGGAGGACGTGCCCACCGCCCAGGGCGCCCGGCTACGGGCAGAGACCCGGTGGCCCGAGCTGAGCGTCGAGGACCTGCTTCTGGCGCCGGGCTGGCGGGCATGGGATCTGCGGCCGGCCAACGGCCCCGGCGCGCGGAGCGTCGCCTGGCTGCGCGCCCACCATGACGCCGGGGGCACGGTGGCGAGCGTCTGCGCCGGCGCCGACGCGCTCGGCCGGGCGGGGCTGCTCGACGGCCGTCGCTGCACCACCCACCACCACCTGCAGGACGAGCTGGCACGGCGCTATCCCAAGGCGACCGTGGTGCGCGACGTGCTGTACGTGGTCGACGATCGCGTGGTGACCTCGGCCGGGATCGCGAGCGGCATCGACCTGGCGTTGCACCTGGTGGCGGTGGCGCACGGCCCGGCCGTTGCCGCGCGCGTCGCCCGGGCGATGGTGGTGTACGCGCGGCGCAACGGCGACGAGCCGCAGACCAGCGCGATGCTGCGGCACCGGGCGCACCTGTCCGACGTCGTGCACCGGACGCAGGACCTGATCGACGCCCGGCACGCCGACCGGCTCTCGCTCGGCGAACTGGCCGCCGCGGCCGGGGTCAGCGAGCGCACTCTCACGCGCGCCTTCTCCGACGCCACCGGTCTGACGCCGCTGCGATACCAGCAGACGCTGCGGTTGGAGCGCGCCGAGCACATGATCGCGCACGGCGCCACGGTGGAGTCAGCGGCCCGCGCGGTCGGATTCACCGACGCGCGCATGCTCCGCCGCCTGCGCTCCCGCCCCTGACTCCCGGCTACAGCCGGGGCGCGCCGCGTGGCCGTGGCAGCCGTGGGGCGCGTCTTTCTCGCGCCCGCCAGCAGGCGCGGTGCCAGTGGCGGCGCTCCGCCACCCCGCCGCCGTCCACCGGCCAGCACACCAGATGCGCCGTCGTCGACGGGATCTCCTGGTCGCAGCCCGGGCACCGGTAATACTTGCCGTTCCCGGCCGCTGCGCCTGGCGTGCCGTTGGCCGCGCCGGGCACCTGCCGCACCACCCACTGGCCATCCGGCCAGGACTCGATCGTCTCCGCGGTCGCCCTCGACTCGGCGCGTTCCCGGGCCGCATCGGCACGGCGACGGTTGCGGCGCGGGCTCATGGCTTCGAGGGTACGAACAAATCGGTTGCCGCCCGGGGGCGGCCCCCGCGAGCCTCGATGGATGAACACCGACGCGATCATCGAGCACTACACCGCCGAGGACGAGGGCGCCCGCCTCACCGCCTCCCCGCACGGACGGCTGGAGCTCGCGCGTACCAAGGAACTGCTCTGCCGGTTGCTGCCGCCGGCGCCCGCGACGGTGCTCGACGTGGGCGGAGCGACCGGGGTGTACGCCGGCTGGCTCGCCTCGCTCGGCCACCGGGTCCATGTGGTCGACCTGGTGCCTGCGCACGTCGAGCACGCCGCCGCGCTGCCCGGGGTGACGGCCGCGCTCGGCGACGCACGCGCGCTCGACGCGCCGGACGCGAGCGTGGACGCCGTGCTGCTGTTCGGCCCGCTCTACCACCTCACCGAGCGCTCCGCCCGGCTGCGGGCGCTGCGAGAGGCCCGCCGGGTGGCCCGCGCCGCTGGCGTGGTCGCCGGCGCGGTGATCAGCCGGTACGCCAGCCTCCTGGACTTCACCCGCTGCGGCGACCTCGATGCCGACCGGCTCGCGCGGATCATGCGCACGGTGGAGACCGGCCGGCACGACGGCCGCATCGGCTTCATGGAGACCCACTTCCACACCGGCCCCGAGGTCGCAGGCGAGTTCGCCGACGCCGGTCTGTCCGACCCGCTGGTTTACGGCATCGAAGGTCCGGCGTGGACCGCCGCCAGCGCCGCCGCCCGGACGCTTCGGGCAGACGCCATACGCGCTGGCGAGCTGCCGGCGCCGCTCACCGACGAGCACGCCCAAGCGGTCTTCGACAGCGCGCTGCTCGCAGCCCGCGCGGTGGAGCGCGACCCTGCGATGCACCCGGCCAACGCCCACCTGCTCATCGCGGCTCACGCCACCGGACACGGGCCGGGGCGTCAGCGCGCGTAGTCGCGGAAGCCGCGCTTGGTCTTGCGACCCAGGTAGCCGGCGGTGACCAGGTGCTCCAGCAGCGGGGCCGGCGCGAAGCCGGGCTCGCGGAACTCCAGGTAGAGCTGCTGCTGGATCGTCAGCGACACGTCCAGGCCGACCACGTCGAGCAGCTCGGTCGGCCCCATCGGGTAGCCGCAGCCTTCCTTCATGGCGTAGTCGATGTCGTCGGCGGTGGCGTAACTCGCCTCCAGCATCTTCACCGCGTCATTCAGGTACGGGAACAGCAGCGCGTTGACGATGAACCCTGACCGGTCACCACACTCGACCGGGTGTTTG
>WHSM01000290.1 GCA_009380105.1 Micromonosporaceae bacterium | reverse complement strand
GAGGCAGGCGTGCGGCCCGAGACCGCCGAGCGCGTGCGCGCCGTCATCGCCGAGCTGGGCTTCCGTCGCAACGACGGCGCCCGGCAGCTGCGTCGTGGCCGCACCGCCAGCATCGGCCTCGTGGTCGAGTCGTTCACCGACCCGTTCTACTCGGTGCTCACCGCCGCCGTGGAGCGGGTCGCCAGGCTGCGCAAGCACCTGCTCATCAGCGGCTCCGCCGAAGGGTCCGCCGACCGGGAGGAGTCGCTGGCCAGCGCCCTGCTCGCGCGCCGGGTGGACGGCATCATCATCGTGCCGGCCGGCCGGCGCCATGGTTGGCTCGCGGACGAGATCGCCTCCGGCACGCCGACGGTGTTCGTGGACCGGCCGGCCGGCGACATCGACGTGGACACCGTGCTCACCGACAACGAGGGCGGGGTGCGCAGCGCGGTGGAGCACCTGGTGGCGTACGGACACCGCCGGATCGGCTTCCTCGGCGACGACGCCGAGCTGTGGACCGCGCGGCGGCGCCTCGAAGGCTTCGAGGCGGCCACAGCGGCGCTCGGGCTGACCGGCTCCCCGATCGCCATGGGTCCGCACCGGCCGGGCGCCCTCGCCGACGTGCTGCGGACCTGGAGCGAGAACGGAGGCAGCGGCGAGAACGGAGGCAGCGGCGACAGCGGAGGCGCTGGAGTGACCGCGGTGGTGACCGGGAACAACCGGGTCACCGTGGCGGCGCTGCAGGCGCTGCGCGGGCTGCCGCGCGCCATCTCGCTGGTGGGATTCGACGACTTCGAGCTGGCGGACATGCTCTCGCCAGCGGTCACAGTGGTCGCCCAGGACCCCGCCAAGCTGGGCGAGGCGGCCGCGAACCTGTTGTTCGCCCGTATCGACGGCGACCGCGCGGAGCCACAGCGGGTGGTGCTGTCGACCAGGTTGATCGTCCGCGAGTCGGTGCGCAGGGCGGAGGACGGCGCGTGATTGTTCCCACCAGTGTGTTCGAGGTTTCCTGATGTCCAGACCCAGTGTTCCAACTATCACCGGAGGCAGGCAGATGCGACTGTCCCTATCGGCTCCTTCGCCGCGGCGGATGTCCTTGATCGCAGGCGCGGTGGTGACCGGCCTGGTCGTCGCCGCGTGCGGCGGTGGCGGCGGCGCGAAAGAGACCAAGAACGTGGAGGTGTTCAGCTGGTGGACCGAGGGCGGCGAGAAAGCCGGTCTCGACGGGCTGGTGACCACTTTCAAGAAGGAGAATCCCGACTACAAGTTCGTCAACGCCGCCGTGGCGGGCGGCGCCGGCGCCAACGCCAAGAACGTGCTCGCCTCGCGGCTGCAGTCCGGCGACCCGCCGTCGTCGTTCCAGGCCCACGCGGGCGGCGAGTTGGCGGACTACATCAAGGCCGGCCAACTTCAGGACCTCACCTCGCTGTTCGAGGAGGAGGGCTGGAACGACGTCTTTCCCAAGGGCGTCGTGGACCTGCTCACCCACGAGGGGAAGATCTACTCGGTGCCGGCGAACGTGCACCGCGGCAACCTGGTGTGGGCCAACCCGGACGTCCTGAAGAAGGCCGGAATCAGCGAAGTGCCGGACTCGATCGACGCCTGGATCGCCGACATGAAGAAGCTCAAGGCCAAGGGCGTGAAGACGCCGCTGGCCGTGGCGACCGACTGGACCCAGGTGCACCTGCTGGAGACGGTCCTGATCGCCGACCTCGGCCCTGAGGCGTACAGCGGCCTCTGGAACGGCGAGACCGACTGGACGTCCTCCGAGGTCACAACGGCGCTGAACCACTACAAGACGCTGCTGAGCTTCACCAACACCGACCGGTCCGGCATCGACTGGCCGGACGCGGTGAAGTACGTGACCGACGGCCGCGCCGCGTACAACGTCATGGGCGACTGGACCGCCGGCAGCTTCAAGGACCAGGGCCTGGAGCAGGACAGGGACTGGGTGTGGTTCCCGGTCCCGGGTACCGACGGGGTGTTCGACTTCCTGGCCGACTCGTTCACGCTCCCGGTGGGCGCGCCGAACGAGGCGGGCGCCAAGGCGTGGCTGAAGACCGTGGGCAGCGCCGAGGGACAGCAGGCCTTCAACACCAAGAAGGGTTCCATCCCGGTGCGGACCGACGCCGAGGCGGCCGACTATGACGCGTACCAGCAGGCCGCCATGGAAGCCTTCGGCAAGGATGCGATCGTGCCCTCGTTGGCGCACGGCGCCGCGGCGTCGGTGGGCTGGCTGACCGACGTCACCTCGGCGGTGGGCGAGTTCGGCAGCGGCCAGGACGTGGCCAAGCTGCAGCAGGCGCTCGCCGACGCTGCGGACAAGCACGCGGGCTGACCGGGCTGTCCGCTCGGGCTCGCCGCGCCGCGCGGCGAGCCCGAGCGGGGCTGGCGAAGAGGAGGGCGCGTGTGAAGCGTGGGATCCGCTCCTGGGGCCCCGGCCTGCTGTTGGTGGCTCCGTCGATCGCGGTGATCGCGATCTTCGTGTACGGGCTGATCGGCTACAACATCAACATCTCGCTCACCGACCAGCACACCGGCCTGCCGGCGACCGAGTACGTCGGCATGGACAACTACACGGCGCTGTTCGGCGAGGACCGGTTCCAGCACGCGCTGACCAACCTCGCGACGTACACCGTGGTGTTCCTGGTCGGCACGATGGTGTTCGGGCTGCTCTGGGCGCTGCTGCTGGAGCGCGGAGTACGCGGCGAAGGGTTCTTCCGGTCGATCTACCTGTTCCCGATGGCCGTCTCGTTCATCGCCTCCGGCGTGGTGTGGCGCTGGCTGCTCAACAGCTCCCAGGGCGAGAACGCCACCGGCCTGAACCGGCTGTTCGGCACGCTCGGGCTGGACTTCCTGGAGAACCCGTGGTGGTCGGACCCGAAGTGGGGGATGGCCGCGATGGCGCTGCCCGCGATGTGGCAGTTGACCGGGTACGTGATGGCGCTGTTCCTCGCCGGCCTGCGCGGCATCCCGGAGGAGTTGCGGGAAGCGGCCCGGATGGACGGGGTGACGGAGTTCCAGCTCTACCGGCACGTGATCTTCCCGCAGCTGTCTCCGGTGGCGCTGTCCGCGTTGATCATCATCGGGCATATGTCACTGAAGGTGTTCGACCTGATCATGGCGATCTCGGGATCCATCTACCAGACCGAGGTGCCCGCCACGTACATGTGGACCGCGTTGCTGAGCTTCGACTACGCCAAGGCCGCGTCGATCGCCGCCGTCCTGCTCGCCGTGGTGGCCGTGGTCGTCGTGCCGTACCTGGTCCACACCGTGCGAGCGGAGCGACGGTCATGACGACAGCGAGGCGACAGCGAGTGAGCATCGTAGCGAGCGCAGCGAGTGAGGCGCGGAGCGAGCGCGGAGCCGAGCAATGAGCACAGCGACCGTTCCCGCCCCGGCGCCCGTGGTCGCGCCGCCCCGCCGTCGCGCCCGGCCGCGCGGCCGGTTCTCGGCGGCCCGCACCGCGCGCTACCTGCTGTTGCTGCTGATCCTGGCGTTCGTGCTGATCCCGGCGTATGTGCTGTTCGTGACCAGCTTCAAACCCCAGGCCGAGACCTCCTCGTCCCAGGCGTGGCTGCTTCCGGAGCAGTGGACGACCAACGGTTGGCGCACCGCGTGGGAGTCGCTGCGGGAACCGCTGCTGCGGACCTTCGCGCTCGCCATCCCCGCGTCGGCGTTCTCCGCGATGCTGGGCTCGATGAACGGCTTCGTGCTGTCGCGGTGGCGCTTCCCGTACGCCAACCTGGTCTTCGCGTTCCTGCTGTTCGGGATGTTCATCCCGTACCAGGCCGTGATGATCCCGCTGCGCCAGTTGACCATGTCGATCGGGCTCGGCAGCGGCATCCCGACCCTGATCTTGGTGCACACGATCTTCGGGATCCCGATCTGCACCCTGATCTTCCGCAACTACTGCGAGTCGATCCCGATGGACCTGATGGAGGCGGCCCGGGTGGACGGGGCCGGGATGCTGCGCACGTACGCGTCGGTCATCCTGCCGCTGTCGGCGCCGGGCTTCGTGGTGACCCTGATCTGGCAGTTCACCTCGGTGTGGAACGACTTCCTGTTCGCGATCTTCCTGTCGAACACCCAGAACGGTCCGGTGACGATCTCGCTGCAGGCACTGGCCGGCGGCCAGTTGAGCAACTACTCGGCCAGCATGGCCGGCGCGCTGATCGCCTCGCTGCCGACCCTGGTGGTGTACGTGATCCTGGGCCGCTACTTCGTAGGCGGCCTGATGGCAGGCTCAGTGAAGGGCTGAGGCTCAGAGTTGGGAGGCGACTGAGGCGGCGCCGCCGAGGCGCTCCAGGAAGCGGTCCAGGGCGCGCTTCGGGCGCACCACTGGATTGCGGGCCGCCGCTCGCAGGTAGCGCAGCCGGTGCTCCAGGGCGGGCTTCGGGGCGCCGGACAGCTGGTACCCGAACCCGCGCAGCCGGCTTCCCATGGCGTCCTCGCAGAGCGCGATCTGCCACGGCTCCAGCCGCTGCTGGTAGCTGCTCACCCGCGCCGAGTCCACCGATCCGTGGGTGCGCTCGTGCCAGGCCTTCCGCTTCGGCACCGCCACCGACGCGACGGTCGCGGGCTCGGTCATCGCCGGGTCGAACTCTTCGCCGAGGAACGCGCACAACTGCTTCAGCTCGGCCGCCGGGTCGGCGACGAGGTGCTCGTACCGGATTTCGTGGTACGAGTCCGGCCCGAGCGTGCGGGCCGCCCACCGGCCGTGGTCGACGCCTTCGTTCCACGCCGCCACGGACTGGTAGAAGTCGCGGGTGTTCCACGTCATCTCCATCACCGAGGCGACGGCGTCGCGACCGTCGCGCACGAGGTGGACGATCTGCGCGTCCGGGAACAGCGACGTGATGATGTGGAGCGCGTGCAGGTACGCCGGCCGTTTGTCGCCCCACCTCGCCTTGCCGAACCGCCGCGCGTACGAGCGGAACACGATCCCGAAGGCGGAGCCCAGGGTCGGCGGGCCGGCGACGATCTCCTCGGTCACCTCGCTGGCGTCGAGCCGCAGGTCGCGGAAGGTCTTCTTGCTCACGATCCACTTCGCGAGGGCGCGCCGCCGGGCTGGATCCCGCAGGTCGCCGAACTGGCGCCGCTGCTGGTACCCGCTGATCACGAACCTGCTCTCGGGCGGGATCGCGATGCGCGGGTGGGCGTGCAGCATCAACTGCAGCATCGTGGTGCCGGACCGGGGGAAGCCCACCACGAAGATCGGACGGTCGGGGGACACGCCCCAAACCTTAAGTGGTCGCAAACGGCCGCGCTCCCCGGGTGGCGGCGGTGACGTTGCCGCCTGGCCCACCTCCGGCGTGATCGGCGGGTGCGCCCGGCATACTTGCCGCGTGACCCCGACCAGCCGCGTGACCGAGCCAAGGCGCGTGACCGAGTCGAGCCGCGGGGCCGAGCCGAGCCGTGCGCCTCAGCTGAGCCGGGCGCCGCGGCGCGCTGCGGCGCGGTTCGCGTCGTTGGTGGCGGTGGTGACGCTGCTGGCCGTGGGCTTCGGCGTGGGCGGCGTGCCGGAGTCGGACGCGATCGCCACGGCCGTCGCCGACTGGGGCGTCGCGGCGCCGGCCGCGGCGGTGGCCGCGACCGCGGTGCTACTGCTGGCGCTGGTGCCTCGCACGCTCCTGGCCGCCGCTGCGGGGCTCCTGTTCGGGCCGGCCGCGGGCGCGGCGTACCTGATCGCCGGGGCGACGATCGGCGCCGCGACGGCTTTCGGGCTCGGCCGGTGGCTGGGCCGCGACTTCGTGGCGGCGCAGGCGCTGGTGCGACGGGCAGACCGCTGGATCGCGCGGGGAGGGGTGCTCGGAGTGCTCGCGCTGCGGCTGCTGCCGATCGCGCCGTTCGGGCTGGTCAGCTACGCGCTGGG
>WHSM01000043.1 GCA_009380105.1 Micromonosporaceae bacterium | reverse complement strand
GTCGGATGGCAAGTCGAGAAAGGCCGCCTCAAGTTCAACGCCGGAGAACGCCCCGTGGCACTCGACAACGGCACCGTCGCCGTACCCGACGCCCGCAGAACCCAGCAACACCAAAACCGGCGCGCCTGGGGTGAAGCGTGGTCGACTCCGGTCTGGGCGCTCCGGTGTGCCTGTGAGACGCCGATGTGTGGCATCGTGCCGGCATGACCCATCTCCACGAACGGCTGCGTTATCGGTTGCTCACCGGCGAGGACAACGCGGAGTTCTGCGCCCGGGTGAGCAGGCTGCTGGAAGAGGGGTACGAGTTATACGGCTCGCCCGCCATCGCCCACGACGGACAGCGGGCGGTCGTGGCCCAGGCGCTGATCCTGCCGCCGTACGAAGCTGTGCGCTTCCGGGGCGCGGTGGCGAGCGCGCCACCCGAGAATCGCCCCGTCGACACCGGCCCGGTCGACGCTTCATGAGCGCCCCGGCCACGCCCAGCCCGGCGGACGACGACGGCTGGCGACCTCGCGATCTCTCACCCGAGCAGCTCGGCTTCACCCCGCGCAGCAGAGTGCCGTGGCTGGCTCCGCGGCTGCTCGCGAACACCGCGGTCCGCGCTGGCCTGGCCGTGAACTTCGGGGCGTACCTCGACAAACGGGAACTGCAGGGCGCGCTGCCGGCGGAGGTGCACGACCACGACACCGACGGCGACCTGTGGCTGGACTACGTCGCCGACCTGGGCGACGGGTTCAACGCCACGTACTCCGTGGCCTGGCTGGTGGCGCAGCGCGAGCTGGCCGTGAAGGACCCGGAAGGCGCCGAGCACGCGCTGCCGCGGGCGCAGGTGCTGGTGATGGGCGGCGACCAGGTGTACCCCACTGCGGACTGGCGCCAGTACGAGGACCGGTGCAAAGGCCCGTACCGGGCCGCGCTCCCCGAACAGGACTCCCATCCCCCGACGCTCTACGCGCTGCCCGGCAACCACGACTGGTACGACGGCCTCACCGCGTTCCTGCGCCTGTTCGGCAAGGGCGAGCCGTTCGGCGGCTGGCAGACCGCGCAGAGCCGCAGCTACTTCGCGTTGAAGCTCCCTCGCCGGTGGTGGCTGTACGCGATCGACGCCCAGTTCGACGCGTACCTCGACGAGCCGCAGCTCGGGTACTTCCATGAGGCCGCCAAGCAGCTTCAGCCGGACGACCGGGTGATCCTCTGCGCCGCGCGCCCGACCTGGACCCACACCGAAGACGCGCCGCACGAGTACGACACCGTCGACTACTTCATCCGCAAGATCGTCCGGCCGAAGGGCGCCGTGGTGTCGGTGCTGCTCGCCGGCGACACCCACCACTACGCCCGCTACCAGCAA
The DNA here is from genome assembly GCA_009380105.1 of Micromonosporaceae bacterium. Lineage (GTDB taxonomy): Bacteria > Actinomycetota > Actinomycetes > Mycobacteriales > Micromonosporaceae > WHSM01. Next base: position 15,738 of record WHSM01000043.1, on the reverse strand, counting down.
GCGGGCCAGCCGACGCTCGCGGCCGGCGGCGAGCCGGCGAGCAGCGAGGACAACCACCGGGAACGCCAGTTGATCACCTGCGGCGGTGGCGGCGCGTACCTCGCGGCCACCCACAGGTTGCCGGAGTCGCTGGTGGTGCCTCCGAAGAAGTCGCTGGTGCACCACGCGAGCCCGCGTCGCCGCTACGAGCTCGCCGCCCGCTACCCGGACGCGGCCCGGTCCCGGCGCTACTCGTGGAGCGTGTTCCTCAAGCTGCCGTGGCGCAATCCCGGGTTCAACACCCTGCTCGCCGGGGTGCACACGCTGCTGCTGGCGGCGTATATCTCGGCCGGCGGCGGGGTGCCGTGGTTCACCGTGCCGGCGCTGGTGATGAGCGCTGTCGTGCTCGTCGCCGCCGTGGGTTTCGCGGCGACGGACCGGGTCGGCGGCTTCCGCCGACGACATCTGGCCCTCGGCGGGCTGCACGGCGTGGCGCATCTGGGCCTGGGCGTGGCCGGCGCGTCGCTGTGGGCCTGGCTCGGCCTGGAAAGCCTGCCCACCGTGGTGCGGCTGGTCCTCGCGCTCGCGATCTACGCGCCGGTGATAGGCATCGTCGCTTCGCTGCTGGTCTGCCTGTACCTCCAGGTCGCGCACCGGTTCGGCGTCAATGTCAACGAGTTGTACGCCGGGCAGGGCATTGAGGACGCGAAGTGCTTCCTGCGTCTGCGGATCGGGCGGGACGGCGCCCTGACGATCTACCCGATCGCGGTGGACGAGGTCTCCCGGAAATGGCGCGCCGCGCCAGAAGGCCCGTGGGGCGCCCCGTGGGTCGCCCCGGAACACCCGATCAAGGCGAGGCTGGCCGAGCCCCCGGTGCGCGTCGCCACCCGCTCCTAGCGAGATCTTGAAATCCCATGGGTCCGTACGCCCACCAGAATTTCAAGATCGCGAAAGGGTGAGTCAGTAGCGTTCCTCGTAGGCCTGGCGGGAGCCGCAGACGCTGGCGCGGCTGCATGAGCAGCGGGAGCCGTCGACGTCCAGGCGCACGGTGACCGAGTCCTTCGGGACGCTGTGCCCCACCACCTTGCCCCTGCCATGGTCGGTCTCCACGCGCGTGCCGATCGGCGGCGCGGCGGCGTGGAACTTCTGGTAGAGCGGGTGCTCGTACTTCAGGCAGCACATCAGCCGGCCGCAGGCGCCGGAGATCCGCAGCGGGTTGAGCGGCAGGTCCTGGTCCTTCGCCATCCGGATGGTGACCGGCTCGAAGTCGGTGAGGAACGTGGCGCAGCACAGGTCGCGGCCGCAGGAGCCGATGCCGCCCTGCACCCTGGCGGAGTCGCGGGCTGAGAGTTGTCGCAGCTCGACCCGGCATTTCAGAGTGGCGCCGAGATCTCGTACCAAGGAACGGAAATCCACCCGGTGCGGGGCGGTGAAGTAGATCGTGGTGCGCTGGCCGTCGGATTCCGGGACGTGGTCGACGGCGACCACCTTCATCGGCAGGTCGTGCTCGCGAATGAGCTTCTTGGCGGCGACCTTCGCCTCGGCTTTGCGGCGACGTATGAGCGCGTCCCGCTCCAGATCTTTGTCGGCGGCGAGCGCGACCAGCCGTGGGAATCCCTCGGTGTCTTCCGAGACCCATTGCGGCGCCCAGACGCACTCGGCGACTTCGGACCCGTCGTCGGTGGGCACGAGCACCCGGTCGCCGACCTTCGGAGAGATGTCCCCGGGGTGGAAGTAGTACAGGCGGCCGTACCGGTTGAAGCTCACCGCACAGAGCATCCCCATGGGGCGACCCTACGCTGTTCTGCCGCCGCCAGCCGAGTGCCCGGTCGCCGCGGGGCCTGCCCCGATCACAGTGGGTGACGCCGAGTCGCCCCGGGCGCGCCGCTGCGAACGCCGCCACGAGCGAGTCCGGAAGCGCCCGCCCCCGACAAGGTCGCGGAGAATGCGCAGAGTAGGAGGATTAGCGGCTACTTGTGGCCGTTTGGATTCGCCCCGATATCCCATGAGCAGCCCATTTCACTACGCTTACCGCTCCGTGTATGTACTTTCCGTAACTCTCCCCCGTGCAGGGTCGTTGGTCGAGCGAGATGTTCCCCTCCCTGATCCCTCATTTCCGGAGGTAGCCGCATGACGAGGGACTTCCGGGTCAGACGCCCCTTGACGACGCGGATCCGCGCGGACCGCCGAGTCGCGGGGATCGCTGCCCTCGGCCTCCTGACCACCGTGCTGGCTCCCACGCTGACCGCCGGTCCCGCCGCCGCGGCGCCCTGCGACGCCAAGCCCTTCATCGCGGGCGCACAGGCCGATCTCCTGAAGGCGAAGGTGCTCGACCTCAGGCCGCTCGGCTCCGACGCGCCGCCGCTCGCGGACGTGACCGTGTCCTCGGCGGCGAGCGTGGTGAACAGCACCGCGAAGCGGAAGTCAGCGGCGCAGGCGCGCTACCTCGACGCCAAAGTGCTCGGCGAGAATATCCCCGCCGGACCGCTCAACGCGGTCGCCACCCAGGTGGCGCCGCCGCACCACGAGAAGCCGAAGGTCGTGGCGCCCGCACAGCTCGACGCCGAGCTGCTGCGGGTCGGAACCGGCCACCTGCTGGCGCACGCGAAGTGGAAGCCGGGGTTCGGCTGCCACACCGCCGCCGGGGTGATGACCGAGTCGTACGGGTCCGACCTGGATGCCGCCGTGCTGCCCCTGATGACCACCAAGGAGTCCGGCGAGGCGCCGCGCGCTCCTGGCGGGCGCCAACTGGGCGACGCGCTGGCCGCGCTGCCGTCCAACGCGTTCAGCCAGACCGCCACCACGTTGAAGCAGCAGGAGACCGGCATGGCGACCCAGGCGATCGCGTGGATCGGGCTCAGCCACCTCGTGCTCTTCGGCGGCACAGACCACAAGACCACGATCAAGGTGATCTCGCCGCCCGAGCTGAAGGGCATCGCCACGGGCACCAAGCGCACCTCTTCGGTGACGTACCAGGCGCCGATCCTGGAGATCACCGGGCCGGACGGGCAGACTCACCGCATCGACTCCCCGAGTCAGATGTTCGAGCTCACACTGCCCCCGTCCGCCCCGCCGACCGTGACCGAGAAGCGCGCGGAGGACGGTCTGCCGGATTCCGGGCTGCCCAGCGCGGACGTGCCTGGCGACATCCCCGGCTCTGCGGCGCCGCCCGGGTCGCCGAAGCCGGACCGGTCGGGCGACGCGCTCGACAACCTGCTCGGCGAGCTGACCGGCTCCAGGTCCGGCCCGCACAAGGAGTCCACATCGGAGTCCGGCGGCCGGGGAGGCGGCGGCGCGATGGCGGCGCCTGCCGACTCCATGCCGACGCTGACCCTCCGCGTGGCGATCGGCCACCTGGAGTCCACTGTGACCAAGACGTCCGTGCGAGGTGGGGCCGCGTCCCTGCGACTGCAGCTCCTCAGCTCCGGCCCGAGGGCGGCCACCGCGACGTCAGGCGCCGGTGACAGGGACGTCGAGCGGGCCACGATCGCCGACGTCGCTCTGGGTCTGCTGGAGGTCCGCGCGACGGCGCCTCACGCCGGCGGGCCGACCGCGCCGCCGGCCACCAGCCCGCCGCCGACGTCCGGCGGCGGGGGCGGCGCGCTCCCGACGACCGGTTTCAACCTGCTGGCGGTGCTCGCGACCGGCGCCCTGCTGCTGGTCATCGGGCGGTTCCTGATGGTGGTGTCCCGGCGTCGCGAGACCGCTTCCGCCACGGAAGGGCTGGAGACCTAACCCCCGATGCCCCGCCGGGGATCCCACCTCCCCGAGAGCCCGTCAACCTCCAGACGGGTGTGTGGGTCACGCGGGCCCGGAGCCTGTCCCCGCCGGCTCCGGGCCCGCCCACATGCGCGGGGAGCTTTCGCGGCGTTCACCCGTTTCGCCCGGCCCCGGTCGCCTTGTCGCGACTGTGTCGTCCTGACGTGATCCGGACACGGTGCTGTAAAACAAGTGACTGATTGTGGTTGCGGCCGACGCCTTGGCGTGCTGTTATAACCATGAGTGATCAAGCTTGCTCAGACGAGTGAAAACTCGCGTCATGCGTTACTGAGCCCCCAGTGAGGGGTTAGCTAGAGATAGAGGGGCCACTGCCTCGTCGGCGAGGCGGACCCCACCAAGACCTGCGGGGGGTGCAGGGAGCCGCGGCGTCGGAGCCCAGCAGGCGCGATACGGTCGACCGATGAGCGCCTGGCTCCGGCGCCGCAGGCCTGCCTTGGACAGGCGCCCTCAGAGCCGCACCCAGATGGCCTTGCCGTAGTCGCCGGCCGCCGCGGCCTCGGAGGCCGGGCCGTCCTCGGCAAGCGGCGTCAGCTTGGCCGGCCAGCCGCCAGCGGGCGCGCCGTCGGCGTCCGCGACGAAGTGCTCCATGCCGGTCTCGTGCCACTCAGCGACGGACCCGAGCGCGATCCCACCGATGGTCGCCGCGGCATCGACGAGCCGGCCCCGGCTGTCGATGTCGCCGGTCACCGCGGCCTCGCGCACCGTCGAGCTGTCGCCGGCCAGCAAATCGCAGCTCTTGAGCGCGACCGCCTCCTGCGACCCGAACGCCTTCACCAGCGCGAGCGCCAACTCCTGCCGCGTCCGCGAGAACCAGCCGGCCACGGATTCCACGAAGTCAGCGGTGGCGTGGAGTCGCTTGGCCATCGACTCGGCCTCGTCGCCGCTGGCGATGTGACGCATCTGGGCGTTCCAGTGCCGGCTGAACGCCTGGTGTCCGGCGCCGCTCCAGCCCAACTCGCCCTTGGCCCGCCCCAGCGGAGCGACAAGATCATTTTGGTACGCCGCCGCGAGCGACCGCATCCGCGTGACCGCGTCCATGAGCCGCTCCGGCGGGGCGGCGAGCAGCATCTCCAGCACCTCGCCGGGGCGGGCCCGCAGCTTGCGCAACAGGTGGCAGACCTGATGCCCCGGCGGTGTGCCGAGGTGCTCTATCACCAGGTCGACTCGGCCCAGCAGATCCCGCGCCTCGGCGGCCATCAGGCCGAGGGAGTCTTCGATCACCGGAAACACGACCGGGTCCGGCTTCGCAGGCATCGGTGGCCTCCTACTCCGGTTGTGCGGTGTCGGGCCGCACGACGACCTGCCGGTCCGGCGGCCGCACCCCGCCCACGGCGGTGGACTCGGCGCCCGTACGGGCGATCTCGGTGGAGAGGGTGACGTCGGCGTCGGCATAGTTGGCGGCCGCCCTGCCGAGCCGCTGCGCGGTGTCGATGAGCCGGGAACCCTGGCTCTCCGCTTCCCTGGCCCTGGCCTCCAAGGCGGCCCGCCACTGGCCGTGCAGGGCGCGGCACAGCTCGCCGAAGCCACCGGCGCCTTCCGCCCCGAACGCCTGAGGCCCCGGGTCGAAGGCTGTGATCGCGTGGGCCGCGCCGGCCAGGGTGTCGCCGGTGTAGAGCACCTTGCCGGCGAAGTCGACCAGGCTGCGGGTCTCTTCCCGGCGGTGTGAGTCTGTCATCGCGTCGCTCCCGAGTCGCTAGGCCAGCGGCCGGTAGTCGCCGAAGGTCTCGTCGTGGAGCTTCTTCCGCGCCCAGTCACCCGCGTGGGACGCCGCCTTGCACGCCGCCAGCACCGCCTTGGCCAGCTCCCGTGTGCCCTTCTCGGGGTCGATCGCCTCCGGGGAGATGGTCACGTCGCGGAAGTCGCCGTCGGCGCTCACCACGATCGACACGAGCCCGTCCGGCGATCGCACGGTGACCTCCAGGTCGACGACCGTCTTCTCGAACTCCGCACGCAGGGCGTCGATCTTTCGGTATCGCTCGATCGCCTCCTCCACGAAGGCTTCGTCGATCTCGCGAGGCATCATGCGCTCCTCAGGCGTATGCGCGAATCAGGCGTCTGCGCGAACCACTCCCGGAGAGGAACCGTACGGTACCGCCGCGAAAAACGTGGAACACCCCCGCCGTATGTCACGGATCCGATACTCCGGGCACCGCCGCGTCAGGTCTCCCAGAGGGAGAGCATCATGCTCTCGACGGCGATTCTGGGCTTGACGTTGGCGTCGATCGCGTCCCGGCAGGCCAGCACCGCCTCGATCCGTCGCAGCGTCGCCTCCGGCTCCCACTTCCGCGCGGCCGCCCGGGACACATCTGCGACATCCGCGTGCACCAACGGCACGCCCGCCGCCAGTCGCTGCGTCAGCACGTCCCGGTAGAAGCCGGCCAGGTCCATCAACGCGCGGTCCAACGCGTCGCGCTGCGCCCGCGTGGCCCGCGACTTCTGACGCCGCTCCAGGTCCTTGATCTGCCCGGCCGACCCCCGCGCCGCGTTGGCCGTGCCGCGCCCCGTGCCCCCGGCTCCGAGCGCTGTCTTCAGCTCTTCCTTCTCCCGTTCCGCGAGGTCACCCGTGGCGGCCAGCGCCTCGGCCTCGGCCGCCGCGATCAACGCCTCGGCGGCGTCGAAGCACGCTCCGATGCCGGTGAGCCGGCGCGGGATGCCGAGCACCGCCTCGCGGGTGGCGCGCGCCTGCGGGTCGCGGGCCAGCCGGCGGGCGCGGCCGACGTGGCCGAGCGCCGCGGCGGCGGCCCAGGCAGCGGTGTCCGAGGCGACGCCGTCGCGGGAGGTCAGCACCTGGGCGACCGCGTCAGCCGGCGGCTGGCGCAGCGTCACCACGCGGCACCGGGACCGGATCGTCACGGAGATGTCGTCGGGGTGCGTGGAAGGGGTGCAGAGCAGGAAGACCGTACGCGGCGCCGGCTCCTCGACCGCCTTGAGCAGCGCGTTGCCCGCGGCCTCGGTGAGCCGGTCGGCGTCTTCCACGAGCAGGATCTGCCAGCGTCCCTGGGTGGGAGCGCCGGCGGCCCGCAGCACCAGGGAGCGCATCTCGGCCACGCCGATGGTGAGCCCGTCGGGCACCACGAACCGGACGTCGGCGTGGGTGCCGGCCATCGTGGTGTGGCAGGCCGGGCAGTCGCCGCAGCCGCCGTCAGCGCACTGCAGCGCCGCCGCGAACGCGCGCGCCGCCACCGAGCGCCCGGAGCCGGCCGGGCCGGTGAACAACCACGCGTGGGTCATGGCGCTGGAGGACGGCTCGTCGCCTCGTACCACCGCGTCCGCGGCGTGGGCCGCGGCCCGCAACGTCGCGACGGCGTCGGACTGGCCGACCAGGTCAGCGAATACGTCGTTCACCGGCGACTCCGGCCTCGTGCCGCTCCTCGCTTCCCGTCGCGCTGTCCGGCTCGGCGCCGTGACCGTCGGGGGTGTCGCCGCTGTCAGGGCGGCCGTTGGGGCCGTCGGAGCTTTCCGCGACGTCGGGGGCAACGGCTTCCTGGGCGTCGCCGCGCTCCGCGCTGACACGTTCCTCCGCGGCGCCGAGGTCGGAAGCGTCGAGATCCTCCGGCGGCCCGGGTTGGATCGACGGCAGCAGGCTGAGCACCCGTTCCCGGACCCGCTCGGCGATCTCGTCCTGGTCCACGCCCGCGTCCACCACCAGGTAGCGGCGCGGCTCGGCTGCGGCGAGGTCGAGGAACGCGTATCGCACCCGCTCGTGGAACGCGACCGACTCGGTCTCCAGCCGGTCGGCGGCCCCCCGCCCGGCGACCCGCTTCAGGCCCACGGCGGGCTCCACGTCGAGCAGCACCACCAGGTCGGGCTTGAGGTTTCCCGTGGCCCAGCGCGACAGCCACGCCACCTCTTCCACCGGCAGCACCCGACCGGCTCCCTGGTACGCCAGCGACGAGTCCACGTACCGATCGCTGATCACCACGGCACCCCGGGCCAGGGCGGGCCGGACCACGGTGGAGACGTGGTGGGCGCGGTCCGCGGCGTACAGCAGGGCCTCCGCGCGCGGCGTGAGGCTCTCACCGGTCGGCAGCGCGTTGCGCTCCAGCAGCATGGCGCGGATGCGAGCCCCGACGTCGGTGGCGCCGGGCTCGCGGGTGAGCACGGCCTCCCGGTCGTGCACCTGCAGCCAGGCGGCGAGCTTGATCGCCTGAGTGGACTTGCCGGCGCCTTCACCGCCTTCGAAGACCACGAAGAGCCCGCCGCCGCGGCCCTCGGGCAGACCGAGCGGGCGGCCGAGCGCGGAGGACCAGATGTCGGCGAAGACGTTCACGCCGGGCTTGTCGTCCATCTGCCGGAACGCGGTGAGCCCGGTGACGATGCCGACGCCGCCCGCGATCAGGAGCAGCACCCGCGTGGTGCTGATGTCGAAGTTGACCGGGCCGATGTCGACGTGCCGGGACGAGCCGAAGCCGACCAGCACGCTGGACAGCGAGATCGCCAGCATCAGCACGGCGCGGGAGGCGGTGTTCACGAACGCGAAGACCCGGCCCCGCACGTCGTCGGGGACCTCGGTGCCGAGCAGCGTGATCCCGGCGAGGAACGCCATTCCGGCGCCGACCCCGACCAGCAGCGCGCCAGCGGCGCCGATGGACAGGTGCGGGGCCACGGCGAGCAGGAGGGTGGCGGCGCCCGCGAGCACGATGCTGATGCCGAACCAACGCCGCCGCGACAGCGCGCCGACCATCCGCGGGCCTGCCACGATGCCCAGGCCGAGGCCGACGAACAGCACCGCGAACAGCAGTGAGAAGGCCGCGTCACCGCCGCCGACGGAGATCGCGTAGAACTTCGCGGTGCCGATCACGACGCCGCCGCCGACGAAGGCGCCGAGGATGCCGAAGACCAGCCCGCGCACCAGCGGCCTGGTGGCGACGTACCGCCAACCGTCGACGAACTGCCGGACCAGTCCGCCGCTGGCGGCAGCGGCGGCCTTGTGGTTACCGTCCCGGCCGCTGATCTCCTTGATCCCGAACAGCACCACGATGGCGACGAAGAGGAAGGTCAGCGCGTTGAAATAGATCGCCAGGTCGATCGGGTCCGCGATGTGGCTGATGGGCTCGATCAGCGCGGCGCCGGCGACGCTGGTCAGGGCGCCGAGCACGGCGGCGGCGATCACAGGGGTGAGCCCGTACGTGGTCGCGAGGGTGAGCTGGTTGGCCTTTTCGAGGCGGGCCTTCGGCAGCAGGTTCGGCACGGATGCTTCCTTGGCCGGCATCCACACCAGGGCCGCGCATTCGATCAGGAAGTTGGCGATGCCGACCCACGCGACGGCGGTGACGCCGCGGTCCACCAGCAGCGCGACCAGCGGGATGGACGCGAACAGCCCGAAGCGCAGCACGTCGCAGACCACCATGGTGAGGCGGCGGTCGAAGCGGTCGGCGATGATCCCGCCGAGGGTGCCGAAGAACAGCGCCGGCATGAGCCTCACGGCGATCACGGAGCCGAAGGCCAGACCTTGGGCCGTGGAGCCGGTGACCTGGTTGGCCGCGAACAGCGCCGTGGCGAGCAGGCCGAGCCAGTCGCCCAGGGAGGAGAAGCCGAGCACCAGCCAGAGCCGGCGGAACGGCCGCACGTTCACGATGGCCCGCAGCTCGGCTAGTCCGGCCAGGTCTCCACCGGAGATCTCCCGCGCCGAGCCGGCGTCGGAAGAGCCACCTGCGGGGTGGTTCACGCGCTCGGTGCCGATGGGACCTACCTCCCTGTGTGGGGTAATGCACGGTGTGGGTGGGGCACGGTGTTGTGCGTGCTCATGTGTTGTGCGTGCTCACTGTAGCGACGCGGCCGGCGTCGTACTGACGCCTCCCGCTTACCAGGCTAGGCAAGCCCGGATAATGTGAGTACGACTCGCATTAGCTATCGAGAGCGGGTGTTGGTGACACATTCAGACCAGCAACGGTACGACCACGCCACCAGGGGCCTGGATCCGCCGTTCGCGATCGTCGACCTCGACGCGTTCCGCGCCAACGCCGCGGATCTCGCGCGCCGGGCCGGCGGCACGCCGATCCGGGTGGCGAGCAAGTCGGTGCGCTGCCGGGAGCTGATCGTCGAGGCGCTGAAACAGCCCGGATTCTCCGGCGTCATGGGCTTCACCCTCCCCGAGGCGATCTGGCTGGCCCGGCACGGCGTCGACGACGTGCTGCTGGGATACCCGGTCGCGCACCGGGCCGGGATCGCCGAGCTGGCCGACCCCGCGCTCGCCGGCGCGATCACGCTGATGGTCGACGACCCCGCGCAACTCGACCTCGTCGACTCCGCGCTGCCCGCGGTGCGCCCCGAGATCCAGGTCTGCCTCGACCTCGACGCGTCCTGGCGGATGCTCGGCGGCCGGCTGCACTTCGGCGCCCGCCGCTCCCCCGTGCACAGCGCGGCGCAGGCGGTGGCGCTGGCCCGCGCGATCGTCGCCCGCCGCGGCTTCGCGCTGGTCGGCCTGATGTCGTACGAAGGCCAGATCGCCGGCGTCGGCGACGCGCCACCGGGCCGGTCCCTGTACGGCGCGGCCGTCCGCGCCCTGCAACGCGGGTCCTACCGCGAGCTCGCCGCCCGGAGAGCCGAAGCGGTTGACGCCGTGCGCCGGGTCGCGCCGCTGCGGTTCGTCAACGCGGGCGGCACCGGCTCGGCCGAGCTGTCCGCCAGCGAGCCGGCCGTCACCGAGATCACCGCCGGAAGCGGGCTCTACGGGCCCGCGCTCTTCGACGCGTACCGCAACTGGAAACCGCGCCCGGCCGCGCTGTTCACCGCCTCTGTGGTGCGCCGCCCCGCCCCGGACATCGCCACCGTGCACGGCGGCGGCTGGATCGCCTCCGGCGCGACCGGCAAGGATCGCCAGCCCCTGCCGTGGCTGCCGGCCGGGCTCACGCTGCTCGGGGCCGAAGGCGCCGGCGAGGTGCAGACACCGCTGCGGGGCCCGGCCGCCGCCGCGCTCAAGGTCGGCGACCGGGTCTGGTTCCGGCACGCCAAGGCCGGCGAGCTGTGCGAACGCGTGTCCGAGCTGCACCTGGTCGAGGACGATCAGCTCACGGGCACGGCGTTGACGTACCGAGGCGAAGGCCATGCCTTTCTGTGAAGATCCCGGATACCGCGAGCTCTCGCTAGGACAGGGCGCGGGAGAGATAGTCGCGGATGATCGCCTTGGCCTCGCCGAGGACCTCCTCGTCGCCGTCAGGGTCTCTCCGGAACGCCAGCTTGATCAGCGCGTCGCCGGTGGTCACGGCGACCAGCATCGCGGCGTCCAGGCGCGGCCCCGGCCGCACGTCACCGTGGTCGACCAGCACCCGGCCGAGCGCCTGCGCGATGACCGTGTCGTTGTCCTGGTTGACGTCGAGCAGGTGGCGGTCCACGACGTCGCCGAAGTGCAGCACCTTGAAACCCGGCGCCGAACGGTGCAGCTCGATGTACTCGTCGATCGCGGTGTCCACGATCTCCCACCAGTGGGAGAAGCTGCCCTCGGCCAACGTCACCCCGACCTTGGCCCGGTACGTGTCGAGGTTGCGCTGGGTCAGCGCCTGCACCACGGCACGCTTGTCGGGAAAGAACTGGTACACCGAGCCGATCGCCACCCCGGCCCGCTCGGCGAGCATCGTCGTGGTGAGGCCCTCGTACCCGACTTCCTCCACGATCTCGGCGCACGTGTCGAGCATGCGCTGCACCCGGGCGGCGCTGCGCTCCTGCACAGGGGCGCGCCGCAGCGGACCCTTTTGCGCCCGCGCGGTCCCGTTCCTGTCCTGCCGCTCCACCCTGTTCCCGGCGGGCTGCCCGGTCACCGCCACGAGTAACTGCTCCTGTCCCCGATATTTGGCATGGATCTGACAATGATGCCTCACCTCGACGCGGCCCCGTGCCCCTCCCGCGGAAACGGCCGTGCGGCGGCGCCAGGCTCGCGCGCCCCCTCTAACGCCTCGTCTCGCGCCTCCTCGCGTACCCCCTCGCGTGCTTCCGGCAAGGTGCGGCACGATAACCGTCATCGACGGTGGAGGTCGTCATGAACGCCAACCCCAACGCCCAGCCATCCCCGACCCTGGAGGCGGCTCCGGCGCTACGCCCGGCCTGGCGCAACTGGGCCGGCAACCAGCGCACGACCGCGCGGCGGGTGGCTCGCCCCGGCGCCCTGGAGGAGCTGGTAGCGGTGGTGCGGGAGACGCGGTCGGAAGGGCTGCCGCTGAAACCGGTCGGCAGCGGCCACTCGTTCACCTCCATCGCGGCGACCGACGGGGTGCGGCTGGTCCTCGACGCGTACGCCTCCCGCGTGGAGGTCGACCAGGAGCGCCGCCGGGCGCGGGTGCAGGGCGGGATGACGCTGCGTGCGCTCAACGCGCTGCTCGCCGAGCACGGGCTGGCCATGTCCAACCTGGGTGACGTCGATGCCCAGACGATCTCCGGCGCGATCTCCACCGGCACCCACGGCACCGGCACCCGGTACGGCGGCCTGGCGACCTTCGTGGAGGAGTTGGAGCTGGTCACCGGGACCGGCGAGGTGGTCCGGTGCTCGGAGACCGTCGAGCCGGACATCTTCGCCGCCGCGCGGGTCGGGCTCGGGGCGCTCGGCGTGATCAGCGAGGTCACGCTGCGCTGCGAGGACGCGTTCAGGCTGCACTGCGACGAACGGCCGATGCCCCTCGCCACGGTGCTGACCGAGCTCGACGAGCTGGCGGCATCCAACGAGCACTTCGAGTTCTGGTGGATCCCGGACACCGAGCGGACGTTAACCAAGCGCCTCAACCGGCTCGACCCGGAGGAGGCCGCTCAGCCACTGTCGCGTGCGCGCGAGTGGTGGGAGGACGCCGTGCTGGAGAACGCCGGGCTGGGCGCGGCGTGCCGGCTCGGGCGACGCGCGCCGCGCCTGATCCCGTCGATCAACCGGGGGATCACACGCCTGCTGTCGCCGCGAGTGTTCTCCGACCGCTCCGACCGGGTGTTCTGCTCGCCGCGCCGCGTCCACTTCGTGGAGCTGGAGTACGCGGTGCCCCGCGCCCACGCGCGGCGGGCGTTCGCGGCGATCCAGGACGTGCTGACCCGGCTCGGCGTGCGGACCACGATGCCGGTCGAGGTGCGGTTCGCGGCGGCCGACGACGTCTGGCTGTCGCACTCGTACGGGCGGGACTCGGCCTACTTCGCGGTGCACCAGTACGTCGGGATGGAGCACGAGCCGTACTTCCGGGCGGTCGAAGAGGCGCTGTCGGACCTGGGCGGGCGGCCCCACTGGGGCAAGCTGCACTACTCCGAGGCCGCGACGCTGGCCGAGCGGTACCCCAGGTTCAGCGACTTTCTCGCGGTGCGGGACCGCCTCGACCCGGACCGGCTCTTCGCCAACGAGTACCTGACCCGAGTGCTCGGCACCTGAAGCCCTCAGCCGTCCCACCACCCTGGTCTCGTCCCTCCCGGGGCCCATGATCCGCGGCATGGGACGCGAAACCATGCGCTCAGCGCTGAGACGCGCCGCTGTGCGGCCCATGACGCGGATCTTGGTAGGCTCAGCTGGACTTCTTGGAAGCGGCCTTCTTCGGGGCTTTCTTGGCCGCTTTCTTCGCGGGAGCGGCCTTCTTGGCGGCGCGTTTGCGCGGCGTGGCCGGGCCCTTGCCGCGACGCTCGGCCAGCAGCTCCGCCGCCCGCTCGACCGTGACCTCCTCGACCGAGTCCCCGCGCCGCAGCGACGCGTTGGTCTCGCCGTCGGTGACGTACGGCCCGAACCGGCCCTCCTTGATCACCATCGGCTGGCCAGTGGCCGGGTCGTCGCCCAGCTCCCGCAGCGGCGCCGCGGCAGCCGCCCGGCGACCCCGCGTCTTCGGCTGCGCGAACAGCGCCAGCGCCTCGTCGAGCGTGACCGTGAAGAGCTGCTCCTCATGCTCCAGAGAACGCGAGTCGCCGCCCTTGGTGAGGTACGGCCCGTAGCGGCCAGCCCGCGCCAGGATCTCCTGGCCGTCCTCCGCCGTGCCCACCACACGGGGCAACGTGAGCAACTGCAGCGCGCCGGCGAGCGTCAGATCCTCGATCGACTGCGTCTTCAGCAGCGAGGACGACTTGTCGCCGCACTGCACATAGGGGCCGTACCGGCCGGCCTTGGCCACGATCGGCTCGCCGGACTGCGGATGCTCGCCGAGCTTGCGCTCGCCGCTGCCCTGCTTGAACAGCTCCTCGACCTTCTCCCGGGTCAGCTCGTCCGGGGCGATGCCCTCCGGCAGCGGCGCCCGCTCGCCCGAAGCGGCGGCCTCACCCGAAGCGCCAGACTCACCCGAAGCGCCGGTCTCGCCCGAAGCGGCGTCGTCGGCCGCCGACCCGCCGCTGCCGTTCGCCGCGCCCCGCTGCAGGTACGGTCCGTAGCGGCCGACCCGCACCACGACGTCGTCGTGCAGCGGAATCGAGTTGACCCCGCGGGCGTCGATCGACGCGAGCTTCTCGGTGACCAGCTTCTTCAGGCCCCCGGCGCGGGACACGCTGCCTTCCACGCCACGTGCGCCGCCGAAGTAGAAGGCCCGCAGGAAGTCCACGGCCGGCTCCTCGCCGGTCGCGATGAAGTCGAGCTGGTCCTCCATCGCGGCGGTGAAGCTGTAGTCGACCAGGCGCGGGAAGTACTGCTCCATGAGCCCGATCACCGCGAACGCCAGGAACGACGGGATCAGCGCCTGACCGCGCTTGAACACGTACCCCCGATCCTGGATCGTCTGCATGATCGACGCGTACGTCGACGGACGGCCGATGCCCAGCTCCTCCAGCGCCTTGACCAGCGACGCCTCGGTGTAGCGGGCCGGCGGTTGGGTGGTGTGGCCGACCGGGGTGAGCCGGTCGCCGCGCAGCGCCTGGTCCCGCGCCAGGCTCGGCAGCCGGCGCTCCTTGTCCTCGGCCTCGGCGCCTTCGTCATCGGAGGACTCGACATAGGCCTTCAGGAACCCCGGGTCGGTGATGGTCTTGCCGGTGGCGGCGAAGTCGCACGCCTCCCCGGTGCTGGACATCGCCTGGATCCGCACCGAGATCGAGTTGCCGACCGCGTCGGTCATCTGGGACGCGATCGTGCGGCGCCAGATCAGCTCGTACAGCTTGAACTCGTCGGCGGAGAGCTGCTTGGCGAGCTGGCCCGGGGTCTTGAAAACGTCCCCGGCCGGGCGGATCGCCTCGTGCGCCTCCTGCGCGTTCTTCACCTTGCGCTGATAGCGGCGCGGCTCGGCCGGCACGAACCGGGCGCCGTACAGCTCCTGCACCTGCGCCCGGGCCGCGGCGATCGCCGTCTCGGACAGATTCACCGAGTCGGTCCGCATATAGGTGATGTGGCCGTTCTCGTACAGCCGCTGCGCCACCCGCATGGTCTGCGCGGAGGAGTACCGCAGCTTGCGCGCCGCCTCCTGCTGCAGCGTGGAGGTGATGAACGGCGCATAAGGCCGGCGGCGGTACGGCTTCTCCTCGACCCGTGTGACCCGGAACGGCACGCTCTCCAGACGCGCGGCGAGCCCACGGGCGCCCTGCTCGTCGAGGTGCACCACGCCGGACCGGGCGCGGCCGGTCGCCGAGTCGAAGTCCTTGCCGCTGGCGACCCGGTCGCCGTCGAGGGCGATCAGGTTCGCGGTGAATGTGCGCGGGCCCTCGCCGGCGCCGTCCAGCACGCTCAGCAGCGCCTGCACGTCCCAGTGCTCGGCGGAGTGGAACTTCATCCGCTGGCGTTCCCGCTCCACCACGATCCGGGTCGCCACGGACTGCACGCGGCCCGCCGACAGCTTCGGCATGACCTTCTTCCACAGCACCGGGCTGACCTCGTACCCGTAGAGGCGGTCGAGGATCCGCCGGGCCTCCTGCGCATCGACGCGGGCCTGGTCGATCTCGCGCGGATTCGCCACGGCGGCCGCGATCGCCGGCTTCGTGATCTCGTGGAACACCATGCGACGCACCGGGACCTTCGGCTTCAGCGTCTCGACCAGGTGCCAGGCGATCGCCTCGCCTTCGCGGTCCTCGTCGGTGGCGAGCAGGACTTCGGAGGCGTGCTTGACCAGGCCGCGCAGC
>WHSM01000300.1 GCA_009380105.1 Micromonosporaceae bacterium | reverse complement strand
CGCGGAGAACTCGCTCGCCGAGCTGGCGGCGCTGGCCGAGACCGCCGGCTCGATGGTGCTGGAGGGTCTGGTGCAGCGGCGCAACCGCCCCGACCCGGCCACCTACATCGGCCGCGGCAAGGTCGACGACCTGCGCGACGTGGTGATCGAGACCGGCGCCGACACCGTGATCTGCGACGGCGAGCTCTCGCCCAGCCAACTGCGCAACCTGGAAGAGCGCACCAAGGTCAAGGTCGTCGACCGCACCGCGCTGATCCTGGACATCTTCGCCCAGCACGCGAAGAGCAAAGAGGGCAAGGCGCAGGTCGAGCTGGCGCAGCTGCAGTACCTGCTGCCGCGACTGCGCGGCTGGGGCCAGACCCTCTCCCGGCAGGCCGGCGGTCGGGCGGGCGGCGCCAGCGGCGGCGTGGGTCTGCGCGGTCCCGGTGAGACGAAGCTGGAGACCGACCGGCGGCGGATCCGCACCCGGATCTCCCGGCTGAAACGCGACATCACCGCCATGCGGACAGTGCGGGAGACCAAGCGTGCCACCCGGCGGCGCAACGCCGTGCCGAGCGTGGCGATCGCCGGCTACACCAACGCGGGCAAGTCCAGCCTGCTCAACCGCATCACCGGCGCCGGAGTGCTGGTGGAGGACGCGCTGTTCGCCACCCTCGACCCGACCACGCGCCGCGCGGAAACCACGGACGGGCGCACGTACACCCTCTCGGACACCGTCGGGTTCGTGCGGCACCTGCCGCACCAGCTCGTGGAGGCGTTCCGCTCCACGCTCGAAGAGGTCGCCGAAGCGGACCTGGTGCTGCACGTGGTGGACGGCGTGCACCCCGATCCCGAGGCTCAGGTGACCGCGGTCCGCGAGGTGCTCGGCGAGATCGGAGTCGAGCAGCTTCCGGAATTGCTGGTGGTCAACAAGATCGACGCGGCGGACGCCGAGGCGATGCTCAATCTGCGGCGCCTCTGGCCCCACGCGGTGTTCGTCTCCGCGCACTCCGGCGCCGGGATCGCGGAGCTGCGCGCCGAGATCGAGGCGCGACTGCCAAGGCCACCGGTCGAGGTGCGAGCGCAGGTGCCGTACTCACGGGGCGATCTGGTGGCGCGCGCGCACCGGGACGGCGAGGTGCGCTCCGCCGAGCACACCCCGGATGGCACCGCGTTGCACGCGCGGGTCGACCCGGCGCTAGCGGCAGAACTGGCCCCGTACGCGGTGACTCCCGCGGAGCTCCACGGCTGAATTGCCACCCGCTACGCGGCGGGTGCCGCCCCAGACCGCGATCCTGGACAGTTGTGGCCGTTTGGGCGACCACAACTGTCCAAGATCGCGAAAGCGAGGGGCTGCTAGGCGCGGGGGTTTCGGCGATGTCGCCCGGCCGTTCACCGAGTCGCCATTTTGGGGCAATTCACCCGCTACTGGGTCGCCGCTCGGTCGCCGCGCCTCGATCTCTGTCAGACTTACGCCGTGCGCGTACCCGGCATTGTGCTCCTCTCGGCGCTGATCTCCGCCTCGTTGGCGGTCGCTGCGCCGGGGCCGGTGATGGCGGAGCCCACCCCGACCGGGGAGCCCGCGCCCGGCAAGAAGTTGTGCAAGTTCTCCGACCAGCGGCTGTCCGAGATCAGCGGACTGGCGGCCACGGAGGACGGCTACACTGCGGTCGCCGACGGCGGCGACGTGCTCCAGATCTTCGACCTGAGCCGCAAGTGCACGGTCAAGCAGGCGCACACGTTCCAGCAGAACCCGTTCGATCCCGAGGATCTCGCGATCACCGAGGATGGCACGGTGTGGGTGGCGGACATCGGGGACAACAACCTCGAACGCGAGACCGTGGCGCTGTGGAAGATCGCGTCGGACCGGTCCAGCGCGTCGATCTACCGGATGACCTACCCCGACGGCGAGTACGACGCCGAGGCGCTGCTGATGCAGCCGGACGGCAAGCCGGTCATCGTCACCAAGGACCTCGACGGCGCCGGCGTCGCGCGCATCTACATCGCGAAGTCGCCGCTGAAAGAGGGGCAGTCGGTCCCGCTGACGAAGGCCGGGGAGTTGAAGCTGGCCAGCACCGGGACCGCTGGGAACCGGTTCGGCGTGGTGGGCCAGAAACTCGTCACCGGCGGGACGGTCTCGGCCGACGGCACGCGCGCGGTGCTGCGCACCTACTCCGACGCGTACGAGTGGAAGGTCGCCAAGGGCGACGTTGTCGCCGCGTTGACCAAGGCCAAGCCCAGGCCGGTGCGCACCCCGTTGCCGGGCGAGGGCCAGGGCGAGGCGATCACGCTGAGCCGCGACGGCACGCAGTTCATCACCGCCACCGAGGCTGTGGGCCAGGCCCCGGCCGCGATGTTCAGCTACACCCCCAACAAGCCGGCGCCGCCGAAGCCGAAGCCGCGGGACGCGTCAGGACCGGGCTGGTTCTCGGGGCTGGACCTCGGGGACATCAAGATGATCATCGCGGCCCTGGGCGTGCTCGGGCTGGTGCTCGTGGTGCTCGGGGTCTGGGGCATCAAGCGGAGCCGGGCCGCCCTGCCACGCCGCCCCGGACGCTCGGAGGACGACGACGGAGCCGCGGGCCCACCGCCGACATCGCGCCGACGGCGGCGTGCTGAACCTGACGACGCGACGGCCGAGTTGAATCTCGGCGACGTCAGGTTCGACGATCTGCGGCATGACCCGCCCGGCGACGGACGTGACCCATGGGGTACCGGTGGGTCCAGGCGGGGGCCCCTTCCGCGCGAAGAGCCGTGGCGGAGAGGCGAGCCGCCGGTCGGTCGGGCGTCGCGACCGGCGCCGCGCCCGCGGCCTTCGGGCAACTCCCCGCGCGCCCGGTACCCGGACGATGACGACGACACCCGGTACCACCCTCCGGCAGGTGGCGGCTGGCCGCCGCCTCGCTGACACGACACCGTCCGCGCTCGCTCCGCGGCCTGCGGCCGCCACGTCCGGTCTCGCGGTTGTCACATACGGCGCAACACGGCGACAACCCGACCCAGCACGGTGGCGTCGTCGCCGGAGATCGGGTCGTACGCGGGGTTGCGGGGCAGCAGCCACATGTGGTCGTCCCGGCGCCGGTACGTCTTCACGGTCGCCTCGCCGTCGATCATGGCGGCCACGATGTCGCCGCTCGTCGCGTCCGGCTGCTGTCGCACCACCACCCAGTCGCCGTCGCAGATAGCGGCGTCGATCATGGAATCGCCCTTGACCCGGAGCAGGAAGTGGGTGCCTTCGCCGACCAGCTCGCGGGGGAGTGGGAAGACCTCTTCGATGGCCTGCTCGGCGAGGATCGGCCCACCGGCGGCGATCCGGCCCACGACCGGCACATAGGTCGGGGTGGGACGGGACTCCGCGCCGTCGGCCGGCGGGCTGGCGTCGCCGCTCTCCGGCGCGCGCACGTCCACCGCGCGCGAGCGGTTGGCGTCCTTGCGTAGGTATCCCTTCCGCTGCAGCACGCCGAGTTGGTACGCCACGCTGGAGGCCGACGCGAGCCCGACGGCTTCGCCGATCTCCCGGACGCTGGGCGGATAGCCCCGGTGCGCCACGGAGTCGCGAATCACCTGGAGGATGCGCCGCTGCCGGGGCGTGAGGTCGTCGTGGGCGGGGTCAGGGAACGCCGCCACCACCGAGACGGCAGGCGCGTCGCCGGCGCTGCCGCCGGATGCCGGTCGGCCGGCAGACCGCCGGCCACTTGAGCGCCCTCGCTCCGAACCGCTGCCCGGCCGACTCTTCGTCACGTCCCCGTCCTCCCTCATTGATGACCTCTACCTGCGTGGGCGTGGAGCGACGCGCCGATCAGCGCCGTGGCGGCAGCCGCGATGGCGTCGCGGTCGCTCACTGCCCGTGCCCAAAGACACTAGCTGGAGATCACTTCAGTATCAAACACCTGTTCGAACCGGCGCGTCGGAAGAGGGTGTGTCGCAGCCGTTGTGTCACACCGGTCTGGTAAGTATCGTACAGGCGTTCGATCGAACAGTCGTTCGACAAGCGGCCCGGGGGGTGGGCATGGGCGACGCGGGTTCGGCGGACGCGCAGGTGAGGTTCATGGAGGTGTTTGTCATGCGGGCGTATTTCTCGCGTTGCCTGCCACACCGGCGCGCCGGGCGATCCGGCCGGGGGAGCGCTGGTCGAGCCGGTCGGGTGCGGCTCACCCGGCGCGGCCGGATCGTCGTCTGGGCGCTGGCTCTCGGCCTGTTCGCCGCGGTGCTCGCAGGGGTCCTCGTGATCGGCCCCGCTGTGAACGCCGCGCCGGAGGCTGGCGAGCCCGTCGAGGTGGTGGTGCGGCCGGGCGACACCCTCTGGTCGGTCGCGCGCCGTCACGAGCCGGCCCAGGATCCCCTGGTCATGGCTGAGGAGATCCGCAAGCTGAACGGCCTGCCCGACTACACGGTGCATCCGGGGCAGACGCTGAAGCTGCCATAGCGCCCGCCCGAGGTTCAGACCCGCGCCGAAGTCCGGCGGCGCGGCGATCGCGCGGGTGGCGGGCGAACCATGGGCGCCGTGCTCTACAGGCGCCACACGGCGTCGGCGCGCAACTGATCGTGACGCGACGCACGACACGCCGAATCAGCCGCGAATGTACTTGCCAGGCGTACGCGCGCGGAATAACGTCAAACCCAACATCTAGTAGTTGCAGCCGTGTAACTTAGCTATAAGTTGGGTTGCTGACCACGTAGAGCGGTATTCTCGACAGAGTCGGGATCCGGCCGTCAGGCGGCGGACGTGACGCTGTGACGGCAGGGCCGGTCGAGTCCTCGCGGCTTGATCGACTCGATCGCGCAAAAGCGGGTTTGGCCAGGTCGACGGTCCCTGGGGACAGGTGCGAGCTGGTCGTGAATGGGCGGACGGCAGGCGTTCGCCAGGCGGGACAGCGCGGCGGCGGGCCGCGTGTCACAGGGCGGTCCTTCGAGGGCAGGACTCGGAGGTGGGAGGTGAGGCGGCATGCGGTGTCCGTACTGCCGGCATTCGGACTCGCGGGTGGTGGACTCCCGGGAAGCTGACGACGGCCAGTTGATCAGACGCCGCCGGGCGTGCCAGGAGTGCGGGCGTCGGTTCACCACCGTCGAAGAGGCTGTGCTCGCCGTGGTCAAACGCAGCGGCGTGACCGAGCCGTTCAGCCGCTCCAAGATCGCAGCCGGCGTGCGCAAGGCGTGCCAGGGGCGTCCGGTCGACGACGACGCCATCGCGTTGCTGGCGCAGCGGGTGGAGGAGACCATCCGCGGCAAGGGCAGCGCCGAGGTGCCGAGCCACGAGGTGGGCCTGGCGATCCTGGGCCCGTTGCGCGAGCTCGACGAGGTCGCGTACCTGCGCTTCGCGAGTGTCTACCGCTCTTTCGAGTCGCTGGAGGACTTCGAGCGGGAGATCGTGACGCTCCGTAACGCTCAGGGGTCTGCGGCAGTGCGGTTGAGCCGGTCATAACCGCATCAGAACGAGATTCGCCAGGACGTGGCGCGGACATCATTCGGGGGCGATTTCGCAGCGGGTCGTGAGGTCGAAGCAGGGCAGGGCAGTGCCGGGTTGGTCAGTGGCGAAGTGGTTGAGCGAGATGACAGATAGCAGGCAGAGCCGCCGCGGGGCGGTGGCGCGGAGCACGCGCCGAGCACAGAGGGGGTTGGGCATGACTGAGGCAGCAGGCGCCGCATCGGGGACGGCCGAGGCGG
>WHSM01000196.1 GCA_009380105.1 Micromonosporaceae bacterium | reverse complement strand
GGCGCGCTGGCCGACGCGCTGGACCGCAAGCGGATGGTGGTGCTCTGCGAGATCGGCATGCTGCTCGCCTCCGTCGGCCTGCTGGTCAACGCGCTGCTGCCCCGCCCCGCGCTGTGGCCGCTGTATGTGATCGCGGCGGCCGTGGCCTCCCTCGACAGCCTGCAGCGGCCGTCGCTGGACGGGCTGACGCCGCGCTACGTGCCGCACCAGATGATGGCCGCGGCGGCGGCGCTGTCGTCGTTCCGGTGGAACATCGGCGCGATCGTCGGGCCGGCGCTCGGCGGCTTCATCATCGTGGCCGGCGGGGTCGCCGGGGCGTACGCCGTCGATGTGCTCACCTTCGCGCTGTCCCTGGCGCTGCTGGTGCGGATGCGGCGCTCCCCGGCGCCGGAGGACGCGCGCCGCGCGTCGCTGACCTCCATCGCCGAAGGCGTGCGGTACGCGCTGAGCCGGCGCGACCTGCTCGGCACGTACCTTGTGGACGTCGTGGCGATGTTGTTCGCGATGCCGATTGCGCTCTACCCGTTCCTCGCCGACGAGTTGCACGCCCCGTGGTCGCTGGGGCTGCTGTACTCGGCCGGCGCGGTCGGGGCGCTGCTCGCCTCGGCCACGTCGGGCTGGACGGCGTATGTGCACCGGCACGGCCGCGCGATCGTGCTCGCCGCGGCCGCGTGGGGCGTCGCCGTTGGGCTGGCGGGTCTCGCGATGGCCGCCGGGCAGGCCGCGTTGCCGCTGGTGCTGGCGTGCTTTGTGGTCGCCGGCGCGGCAGACATGGTCAGCGGCCTGTTCCGCACCACGGTGTGGAACCAGTCGATCCCGGACTCATTGCGCGGGCGGCTCGCCGGGATCGAGCTGCTGTCGTACTCGGCGGGGCCGATGCTCGGCAGTGTCCGGGCCGGGTTGATGGCGCAGTTCGGCGGGGTGCGGTTCTCGATCGGAATCGGCGGGGCGCTGTGCGTGGGCGGGGTCGCGCTCACGTCGGCGTTGCTCCCGTCGCTGCGCCGGTACGACGCCCGGACCGACGAGCACGTGCTGGCCGAGCGGGAACGCCGCGCCGCCGTTACCGGGTAAACCAGCCGCCAGCCAGTGGCTGCCCGTGTCAAGATCTGCGACAGTGGGCGCTCGCATCACGACTAAGCCGGTTCCCTCTGCCCAGCGGTCCCATGCTCCGGATCTTGACACGTCCCAGACGGAGCACGGAGCGAGCACACGCGCTATCCAGCCATACTGAGTCAGCGGACGGAGGGGACCACATGATCAACGGTATGCACGCTCTGATCTACAGCGCCGACGCGGACGCGGATCGCGCCTTCCTCAGCGACGTGCTCGGCTTGTCGTCCGTGGACGCCGGTGACGGGTGGCTGATCTTCGCGTTGCCGCCCGCAGAGGTCGCCGTGCATCCGGGCGAACAAGCAGTTCACGAGCTCTACCTGATGTGCGACGACATCGAGGCGACCGTCGCAGAGCTGACAGCCAAGGGCGCGGAGTTCACAGGGCCCGTCAGCGACGCGGGCTGGGGCCTGCTCACCGCGATCAAGCTGCCCAGTGGCGGCCAGGTCGGGATCTACGAGCCCCGCCACCCGACGGCGCACTCCGCCGAGCCGGATCGCCGCGCCACCACCGACGGTTGAGGCCCCGCTACGGATACACCTGAACGTCGGCGCGATGACCGACGGCGCGGTCGAACTTCGCGTCCCGGGTGAGCACCCGCGGCAGCCGCTCGCGTGGCGGGCAGCGCGATGTCCGCGTGGCGGCCGGCGCCGTGTCAGGGGGCGGCTCTACAGTGCGACTGAGACTCACGCCGCGACCCACGAGGTGAGCGCAGGGAGCAGCGAGTGAAGATTCTGCACACCTCCGACTGGCACGTCGGCAAGGTGCTCAAGGGCCAGCCCCGGGCCGAGGAGCAGATCGCGGCCCTGGCTGAGATCGTCCAGATCGCTCAGGCCGAGCAGCCCGACCTGGTGATCGTCGCCGGCGACCTGTACGAGAACGCCGCCCCGGCCCCGGAGTCGACCCGCATCGTCACGCGGGCGCTGTCAGCGCTGCGCCGCACTGGCGCCGAGGTGATCGCGATCGCTGGCAACCACGACAACGGCGCCGCCATGGACGCGCTGCGCGGCTGGGCGGAAGCGGCCGGGATCACGGTGCGCGGCACGGTCCGGCACGCCGAGGACCACCTGATCACCGGGGTGACGGCCGGCGGCGAGGCGTGGCGGTGCGTCGCGCTGCCGTTCCTCTCCCAGCGGTACGCGGTGCGGGCCACCGAGATGTTCGACCTCACCGGCGCCGAGGCCAACCAGACCTACGCCGACCACCTGCAGCGCATGCTCGGCGTGCTCACCGAGGACTTCGACGGCACAGCCGTCAACCTGATCACCGCGCACCTGACCGTCGTGGGCGCCACGGCCGGCGGTGGCGAGCGGGAGGCGCACACCATCCAGGCGTACGCGGTGCCGGCGACCTTGTTCCCGGCGAGCGCGCATTACGTGGCCCTGGGCCACCTGCACCGCCGCCAAGCCGTGAACGCGCCGTGCCCGGTGCACTACTCGGGCAGCCCGGTCGCGGTCGACTTCGGCGAGGAGGAGAACTCCCCTGGCGTGCTGCTGGTGGAGGTTGCCGCCGACACCCCGGCGAAGGTGCGGGAGATCGCCGTGAACGCCACGCGGCCGCTGCGCACTGTGCGCGGGACGCTGGAGGAGCTGACGGCCCTGCGGACCGGTGAGGCGTGGCTGCGGGTGTACGTCAGGGAAAGTCCCCGCGCCGGGCTGCGCGAAGAGGTGCAGGAGCTGCTTCCCCGTGCCCTGGAGGTGCGGATCGACCCTGACGTGCTGCCGGACGGCGAGGACGGCGCTCCCCGGGCCCGGCGCGCGGGACGCAGCCCGCGGGACTTGTTCGCGGCGTACCTGGAAGAGAAGGGCCACGACGACCCGGCGGTGCGCGAGCTCTTCGACCAGCTCTACGCGGAGGTCGACCAGTGAGGCCGCTACGGCTGGATCTCGCCGGGTTCGCGGTGTTCCGGGACGAGACCGCCATCGACTTCTCCGACGCTGAGTTCTTCGCGTTGGTCGGCCCCACGGGCTCCGGCAAGTCCACAGTGCTCGACGCGATCTGCTTCGCGCTGTACGGCACCGTCCCGCGCTGGGACAACGTCCGCTCCGTCGCCAACGCGCTCGCCCCGTCGTGCCCGGAGGCGCGGGTTCGGCTGATCTTCGAGTCGTCCGGCCGGCGCTACGCCGCGACCCGGGTGGTGCGCCGGGTCGGCAGGGCCGGCACGCGGGTGGAGCAGACCCACGCGGGTCTGGAGCGGCTCCCGGCGGGCTTCGACCTCGCCGCGCTGGACGAAGGGCTCAAGCCCGGCGACCTGGGCGAGGTGCTCGCCGGCACTCCCGGTGAGATGGACGCGGCGGTCAGGCAGGCGATCGGGCTGCCGTACGAGCAGTTCACCACCTGCGTGGTGCTGCCGCAGGGGCAGTTCGCGCAGTTCCTGCACGCCAAGGGCGCGCAGCGGCAGCAGATCCTGGTGAACC
The DNA here is from genome assembly GCA_009380105.1 of Micromonosporaceae bacterium. GTDB lineage: Bacteria > Actinomycetota > Actinomycetes > Mycobacteriales > Micromonosporaceae > WHSM01. The sequence goes on along the minus strand of WHSM01000196.1, from coordinate 4,618 downwards.
TGCTCGGCCTGCACGTCTACGAACGGGTGCGGGAGCGCGCCGGCCAGCAGCAGCGCGACGCCGAGCAGCGTTGCGCCGCGATCGACCAGCTGCTCGACGACATGTCCGATGTGGACGAGGCAGCGCTGCGGGCCGCCTCCGACCGCCTGAATGCGCTGCGCGCGCTCGCCCGCGACGTCGAAGCGGCGAACCCGGAGCTGGAGGCGGTGCGCGCCGGAGTCGCCGAGGCCGAGACATCCCTGCGACGACTGGACGCCGAGGCGTCCCAGCTCGGCGACGTGCGGCCGCCGGCCGGCGCCGCGAAGCTCGCCGCCGCGGTCGAGCAGGCGCGGCGGGCCGCGAAGCAGGCGGCCGCCGATGTCACCGAGGCCGAAGAAGCCGAGGCGGGCGTGCGGGACGAGCTGGCGCGCCAGCCGGACCCGGCGACGCTGCGCCGCGCCCTGGACGCGCACGCCGAACGTGACCGCCTCGCCGCCGAGGCGACGCAGCTCGCGGAAGCGATCGAGGTCGCCGAGAGCGAGCTGGCCGCCGCGCGGGAAGCGCTCGCCGAGGCCGAGGCGGCGGTGGAAGCCGCCGCGGCGGAGCTGGCCCATGCTCAGGCGGCTGACCTCGCCGCCGAGGTGCGGGCGCATCTGGTCGCAGGCGAGCCGTGCCCGGTGTGCCGGCAACACGTGACCGACGTGCCGCATGACGCGCCTCCGGCGGCGCTGGCCGAGGCGAGGGCCGCTGTGGCGACCGCGCGGGCCGACCGCGACAAGCGCGACTCCGAGGTCCGCAGCCTGGAGCGCTCCCTCGCCCAGGCCCGCGCCCACCACGACCGGGTCAACGGCCGGCTCGCCGAGCTGTCAGCGCACCTCGCCGACCACGCTGCGGCGGACGCGATCACCGCGACGCTGAGCCAGATCGACGCGCTCATCGGCCGGCTGAACGAAGCCGTGTCGGCGGTCCGGGGCGCCCGGCGAGCGGATCGCGACGCCCGCCAGGCGGAAGAGCAGACCCACGCGGCGGTACGAGACGCCTGGCGCGCCTTCGACGCCGCCCGCGACGGCCTGGCCCCGCTCGGCCCACCCCCGGCAGAACGCGACGACCTCGCAGCCGCCTGGCGCCGCCTCGCCCAGTGGGCCGCCGCTGGGGCCGCCCAGCGCGCCGAGCGACGCGGCGACCTGCAGGCCGCTGCTGCCGCGGCCGAGGCGCAGGCAGCCCAGGTCCGGCAGCGGATGGACGCGCTGTTCACCGACGCCGGCCTGCCGGCTCCCCGGGACGACAGCCACAGCCGCGCCGCGGCCGTGGCGGCGGAGCGGGCCGACGGGGAGGTGCGCCGGATCACCGAGCGACGGGAGCAGGCGGCGACGCTGCGGGACCAGCGTGAGGCGCACCAGCGGCAGGCCAGGGTGGCGAAGGCGCTGGCGGGCCATCTGAAGGCGAACATGTTCGAGCGCTGGCTGCTGGAAGAGGCGCTCGACCTGCTGGTCGACGGCGCGTCGGCGATCCTGCGTCAGCTCTCCGGCGGGCAGTACGAGCTGGTCCACGACAAAGGCGAGTTCGCGGTCGTCGACCACCACGACGCGGACCTGCGCCGGGCGGTGCGCACCCTGTCCGGCGGCGAGACGTTCCAGGCGTCGCTCGCGCTCGCGCTGGCGCTCTCGGAGCAGCTGTCGGGGATGTCGACCGCCGCCGCGAGCCTGGAGTCCATCGTGCTCGACGAAGGCTTCGGCGCCCTCGACGCGGGCGCGCTGGACACCGTCGCGGCCACCCTGGAGAACCTCGCCGCGCGGGGCGACCGGATGGTCGGCGTCGTCACCCATGTGCCGGCGCTGGCCGAGCGGATCCCGGTCCGGTACGAGGTGAGCAAGGACGCCCGCACCGCCCGGGTCGAGAAGGTGACGGCCTAGATGAAGCTGCACATCGACGCGTGGGATCCGAGCTACAGCGCCTCGCACAACGCCGAGACCGGCGCGACGCCTGAGGCCGCGACGAGCGCGCCGGTGGACGCTGGCGTGGAGCGGCCGTCCGACGCGTGGCAGCCGCTGCTCCCCCCGGCCGACGCCCGGCCGCCGTCGACCGTGCTGCTCGTCGACGGGGTGCGCCGCATCGACGCCCGGGTCTGGGTCACCGAGGAAGACGGCGAGGCCCACCAGGGGATCTGCGCGTCGTACGCCGCTGGCGCCGTCCGCTGCGACCTCGACCAGGGCGCGGCCGAGTTGGCCCACGCGGAGGTGGCGCACGCGGTGTTCACTCCCGGGCCTGAGCTGCCTGCGATCGCCGCCCACCCGCGCGCGATGTACCGGCCGTACCGGGTGGCCGGCCGCGAGCCGGTCCACGCCGAGCAGGAGCTGCAGCGCCGCATGCACGAGTTGGAGGCGCGGGTCAGCGAAGCGACCCGGCAGAGCGCCGAGGACCTGCTGGTGGTGGACGGGCCGCTGCGGGGTCGCCGCACGCTGCCCCGCGCCCTCGGGTACGCCAAGACCCATCACAAGCGGTATCTGGAGCCCGAGTTGGCGCGTGTGGTCAGCGCGCTGCGTCCGGGCCAGCGGACCCCGGTGTTCCTCCTCGGAGCCCCGTGGAACCGGTACTCCTGGTACCTGCGGCTCCCCGGCCCGGCCGGCGCTCCCTGGTCCGGGGTGGTGCGGCTGGAGTGCGCGGCGGATCAGCCGCTGTCGGCCGCGGTGGCCCACGCCGACGTCTCGGCGGTGACGCTGCCGCGGTTCGCGTCGACTCCCTACAAGGATCCGAGGGCGCCGCAGAATCTGGTGCCGATCGCGGGCCTGGAGCGCCGGCTCCGCGCGCTGCTCGGCGACGCCCGGCTGCTGCAGCGCGGCCTGCGCGTCGCCGCCGCCCGCGCCGCCTGACGCGCTCCCCTCGCTCTCGACCGGTATCCGGCGCCGCCGCGACGCATGCCCCAGCCGGCAGTGCTTTGCACGGATGGTCGGGAGCCTGGAGATTCTTTTGGGCTGCCCCGACGCTGTCTTCCCACCGGACGGCTCAGCCCGACATGGCCCTTGAGCAGGCATTATGCGGACGGTTGCGCGCTGATCGGGGAAACCAACGGCCTCTCGTAACGCCTCGCCCGACGCCCACGCAACGCCGATGCGACGCCACCGCCAGTAGGTGTGGACACACGCGCCTCATCGCCGTGCACCCCGACGCGCCAGCGTCAGACGTTGTCCGAGCCGTTGTGGCGCGTAGCGGAGGTCAGGCACTGGACTTGTCCAACTTGAAGGGTGAGCATCGTGAATCGTCGACACCAAAGCCCCGTCGAAGTAACCCAAGCTGAGCTGGAGAAAGCCGCGGAGGCAGCTCACCTTGGTCGCCGACAGTTCCTCCTCGGCGCCGGCGCTCTCGGCGCCGCCGTGGCGTCACTGCAGACGTTCGGCCCCCTCAATCCCCCGCCCGCCCGCCGTGAGGCGAAGCTGTCCGTGAACAGTGGGGCGAGGCTGCCAGACATCCAGTTCGCCCTGGACGACTTCATCGGCGCGCCCGCCGAGATCATCGAGGGCGTGTCGGTCAAGTTCCACCCGGCGCACCAGACAATCATCACGGCCAAACTGACCCGCAACCCCACGATGAACGACCGGGCGAAGCTCAGCGCCGCCTTCAACAAGATCGAGGATCATTACGAGTTCAGCGAGCAGGGCATCCTCAGCTTCATCTCGTACGGAATCCCCTACTTCGAGCGGCTGCCGGGCGGCATGCGGGGCGCGCTCGTCTCCGCGCACATGCCGCGGTTGCTGGAGGACCCGAGGCGCTACGCGCTGGAGGAGGCTGTTCCGGCGCCGACCGATGTGCACCGGAGCAACCCGGGCATCAGCAAGCCGCGCTACAACATCCCGGTGCGGATCACGAACGACGACATGACGTTCGTGTTCCGCAGCGACCACGCTGACCACATCATCGACGTGATCGAGTGGCTGGGCGGCAGCAATCGGCTCGCTGGCAAGCCGATCGAGTCGCCCGGCCTGGAGAGTCTCATCATCTTCACCTCCAGCATGGTGTCGTTCGTCGGCAAGGGCATCACCACGCAGATCGCCCGGCAGAACAATCTGCCGTTCGCGCCGTTCATGCCGCCGGACGCGCCGATCTGGTCCGGCTTCACCTGCCAGCAGACCGAGAACTCCTCCGGCCCGGCGGAGATCTGCACCTACCTCGGCAACGACACCGCGAGGTTCACCACCGCGCAGTCCGGTGACTACTTCGACAACGCGGGCGCGATGCACCTGTCGCACACGTTCCTGGACATGATGCACTGGTACGGCGTGAACCCCGACGGCACGCTGGACCCGAACGGCGCCTACTTCCAGAAGGTGCAGCGGATGCACCGTTCCACGCCGCCGCCGAGCGAAGGCAACGAGGACCAGTACACCGACGGCGGCGGCACGCCGTGGCTGCCGCTGGTATTCCAGGGCCAGGACGACGCTCTCAACCACGCTCGGGGCATCGGCACGCCGGACGGCGAGCGCCGGATGGGCCACGTCGCCGCGATGCACCGCTTGGGACGGGCCAACGACCGCAACAACACCCCGCTCCACATCCGGATGGACTCGCCGGGCTGGGACAACATCGACTCGCCCGACGGCAACAACCACCCGAAGATGCAGTTCATCGTCTTCACCCCCACCTC
>WHSM01000615.1 GCA_009380105.1 Micromonosporaceae bacterium | reverse complement strand
GACGTTCCTCAACCGCGCCTTCGACCAGGTGCTGCTGGACGTGGCGATGCACCGGCTCCCGGTGACGTTCGTGCTGGACCGGGCCGGGATCACCGGTCCGGACGGGCCGAGCCATTACGGCATCTGGGACCTCGCGGTGTTCGGCGTCGTGCCGGGCCTGCGGATCGCCGCTCCCCGCGACGAGGCGACGCTGCGCGAGGAGTTGCGGGAAGCGGTGTCGGTCGGCGACGGGCCGACGCTGGTGCGGTTCCCGACGGGCGCGGTCGCCGCCGACCTGCCTGCCGTGGAGCGCCTGGGCTGGGGCCTGGACGCCGTTGACGTGCTGCACCGCGCGGCGGAGCGCGACGTGCTGCTGGTGGCGGTAGGCGCCTTCGGCAACCTCGGCGTGGAGGCGGCGCAGCGGATCAGCGAGCAGGGGTACGGCGTCACAGTGGTCGACCCGCGCTGGGTGCGCCCGGTGCAGTCGGAGCTGATCGACCTCGCCCGGGAGCACCGGCTGGTCGTCACGGTGGAGGACGGCGTCCGCACCGGCGGGTTCGGCTCCGCGCTGGCGCAGGCGCTGCGCGACGCCGGCGTGGCTGCGCCAGTGCGCGATCTCGGTGTGGAGCCGGGCTACCATCCGCACGGCAGCCGGGCTGAGTTGCTCGCGGACCTCGGCCTGACCGCGCAGGACGTGGCGCGCGAGATCACCGAGCGGGTGTCGCGGCTCGACGAGGCCGCCGAAGGGCGCCGCCCCGCGTTGGACGTCACGAACTAACTCCCATCCTCGCCCCGACGAACCAAACCGTCGGCTCGCGGCATCTATCAGGTGTGATGCAGAGCGAGACACACGGTTGACAGCGGCAGCGGGTACCGGATGTACGACTGTGAGCTGCCGTCCGGCACGTGCGTCGAGATCGGGAAGCTGAAGGTCACCGGCGGCGACCCGCAGTTCATCGGCAACGACATGTAGTAGTCGCGGTCGCGTGCGGCCGTGCCGGCAGCACGCGACCGGGATCACGCGTCAAGCAGCGCGCCGAGCTTCGTGACAGTGTTCCAGTTGCGCGCGGTCACCGCGACCTTCCAGTGCCGCTCCACGAAGCCGCCCACGGGCGGCGCGGCCATCAGGCCGTCCGGGCACCACTGGTAGACCACCCGGTCGCCGAGCCGCACCTGGTCAGGGGCGAACGCCACCGGGTCGTACGCCGCCACGAGCGCCGGATCCGGGGCCTCCGAGAGGAACAGCGCCATGAACTTCGAACCATCGGTCGCTGTCTCGCGCAGCGGGTTGGCCTCGATCACGGCGTGGATCTCGTCCTGGCTGCGCACCAGGCAGCGCACGCTCATGCCGAACTGCCCGGCGATCGCGTCCTCGATGCGCGTCTCCAGCGCCTTGGGCGTCGCCTCGGCGCTGGAGAACACGGCGTTGCCGCTTTGCAGGTGGGTGCGCACGTCGGCGAGACCGATCTCGTCGAACAGCGCCCGCAGGTCCGCCATCGCGATGCGCTTGTGGCGGCCGACGTTGATGCCGCGTAGCAGGGCCGCGTGTCTGGGCATGCCGAGAGGCTATCCGGCGGGTCCGACACAGGACGCGGCGACCCGAGGCCGCGACCCGAGGCCCCGACACACGAGGAG
>WHSM01000540.1 GCA_009380105.1 Micromonosporaceae bacterium | reverse complement strand
TCCGGTGTCAGCGATGACATGCGCCAAGGCTAGACGGTATCCTCATCGCCAGGTCATGAGCGCCAGCGTCAAGCCCCGGCTTGCTGGCCGGCAACCCTCGCTCCGCGGTGGGGTGCCCCGGGTGAAGACCGGGCTCGGCACACCCGTGTCGGGCAAGCGCGGGCCCCGGCCGCTCTTGGGGTCCCACCCTTGGGAGTGCCGATGCCGTCCACCGTTCTGGCCCCTTGTCACGTCTCCGCCGTGACCCCGTCGCCCCGCCGTCCGCTGTCTCTGGTCAGCGGTTCCAGCGACGCGGCCCCGCGCCTGGCCCTGGTCGGGGAGGGACTGACGACGCCGCTGAGCACCGGCGGAGAGGTTGAGTACGCCAACTTCGACTACGCGGCGAGCGCCCCGTGTCTGGCGAGCGTCGCCGCGGCAGTGACCGAGGCGCTCGGCGAGTACGCCAGCGCCCACCGCGGCGCCGGCCTGCCGTCGCAGCGCACCACCGAGCGGTATGAGCTGGCCCGGGTCGCCGTCGGAGAGTTCCTCGGCTGCCGGGAGGACGACGCCGTCGTCTTCACCCGCAACACCACCGACGCGATGAACCTGCTGGCGCACGCGCTGCCGAACGACGCCAGGGTCGTCGTGTTCGCCAGCGAGCACCACGCGACCCTGCTGCCATGGCGGGAGCCAGTGCGGCTGCCGGCTCCCTCGATCCTGGTGGAGGCGGTGCGCTCGGTGGACGCGGCGCTGCGGGAGCTACGCCGCGGCGGCGACGACGCGCCGATCCTGGTGGCGGTCACCGGAGCCTCCAACGTGACCGGGGAGTTGTGGCCGGTGGCGGAGATCGGGTTGGTCGCCCACCGGCATGGCGCCCGGGTGGCGTTGGACGCGGCGCAGCTCGCGCCGCACTGCGCGGTGAACGTCGCGGCCCTCGGAGTCGACTACGTGGCGATCTCCGGCCACAAGCTGTATGCGCCGTTCGGCGCCGGGGCGCTCGCGGGCCGCGCGGACTGGCTGGAAGCGGCGACGCCGTACCTGGCCGGAGGCGGCGCGAGCAGTCACGTGGGTGACGCGACCCATGACATCGGCTGGGCCGCCGGGCCGGCCCGGCACGAGGCCGGCACTCCCAACGTGGTCGGCGCGGTGGCGCTCGCCGAAGCGTGCCGCGCGCTCGCCGAGGCGGATCAGGCCGCGCTGGCCGTCGGCGAGGCGGCGCTGCTGACCCGGCTGCGGCGGGGCCTGAACGCGATCCCCGGGCTGCATGACCTGACCTTGTTCGGCCCGGACTGCCCGAGGGTCGGGATCGCAGCGTTCGCGGTCGAGGGGCTCGACTCCGGCGAGTTGGCGCGCGTCCTCTCCGACGAGTACGGCATCGGAGTGCGCGCCGGGCTGTTCTGCGCGCATCCGCTGACCCGCCGGCTGCTCCTCGACGCCGCCTTGCCGGCCACAGCGGTGCGAGCCAGCCTGGGCGTCGGAAGCACGGAGGCCCAGGTGGACCGGCTCGTCACCGCTGTGGCCGAGATCAGCCAGCGGTCAGCTGCTCGCTAGGCGTCTGCGAGCATGCCTTCTCGGAGCTGGCTCAGCGAGCGGGCCAGCAGCCGCGAGACGTGCATCTGGGAGATGCCGATCTCGTCGGCGATCTGCGACTGGGTCATGTTGCCGAAGAACCGCAGCCCGATGATCCGCTGCTCCCGTTCGGGGAGCGTGCGAAGCAACGGCCGCAGCGTGGCCCGGTCCTCGACCCCGTGCAGGGCTGGATCCACGTCACCGAGGAGATCGACGACCTCGGGCCCGGACTCGTCCCCCGCCACCGGCGTGTGCAGCGAGAGCGCGCTGTACGCGTTGGCGGTGTCGAGTCCCTCCAGCACCTGTTCCTCGCTGAGATCCAGGTGCTTGGCGAGGTCGGCCACGGTGGGCGAGCGCCGCAGGTTCTGAGTGAGCTCGCCGACCGCCTTGGTGATCTCGATCTTGAGTTCCTGCAGTCGCCGCGGAACTCGCACACTCCACCCCTTGTCCCGGAAGTGGCGTTTGAGCTCCCCGACGATGGTGGGCACCGCGTAACTGGCGAACTCGACGCCACGTCCGGGGTCGTACCCGTCGACCGACTTGATGAGGCCGATGACAGCCACCTGCACCAGGTCGTCGTACGGCTCGCCCCGGTTGCGGAACCGGCGCGCCAGATACTCGGCGAGCGGGAGGCACAGCTCGATGACCCGTTCCCGGATCCGCGCCCGGTCGGTGTGCCCTTCGGGTAGATCGGCCAGGCGCACCAGGAGGATCTGGGCACGCGCCTCAGCGGCCTTGTCCAGGCGCTGCGAGGTTGCCCGCCGCCTGCGTGGCTGCGGCAGCGCAGCCTTGGTGGATTGCGCTTCTGTTTCTGAAAGCGCGTTCCGTTCGGATGTTCCTTCCTTCGGCGCGGCTTCCGCGCGGTCCAGCAAAGTGTGCACTGTCGTCGCC
>WHSM01000020.1 GCA_009380105.1 Micromonosporaceae bacterium | reverse complement strand
CTTCATCGGGTAGAGCACGCTGTCGTTGCCGGTCGCGGCCTTGCGCAACGCGTCCAGCGCGCTGTCCACCGCCGCCGCGTCCCGCTCCTCCCGGAGTCGCGCGAGCCGCGCCGCCTGCTCGGCCTCGATGGCCGGATCCACCCGCAGCGGCTCGTACGGCTCCTCGGACTCGCTGGCGAACCGGTTGACCCCGACCACCACCCGCGAGCCGCTGTCGACCTCCTGCGAGATCCGGTACGCCGACCGCTCGATCTCCTGCTTGCAGAACCCGGCCTCGATGGCGTCGACGGCCGAGCCGTGCTCGAAGACCCGGTCCATCAGCGCGCTGGCCTCGGCCTCGATCTGGTCGGTCATCGCCTCGACCGCATAGGACCCCGCGAACGGGTCCACTGTGGCCGTCAGGTCGGACTCGTACGCCAGCACCTGCTGCGTGCGCAGCGCCAGCCGTGCGGCCTTCTCGCTCGGCAACGCGATCGCCTCGTCGTACGAGTTGGTGTGCAGCGACTGGGTGCCGCCCATCACCGCGCCGAGCGCCTGCACCGCGACCCGGATCAGGTTCACCTCGGGCTGCTGCGCGGTGAGCTGCACCCCTGCGGTCTGGGTGTGGAGGCGCAGCATCAGGGACCTGGGATCCCGAGCCCCGAACTCCTCACGCATCAGCCGGGCCCAGATCCGCCTGGCCGCGCGGAACTTCGCCACCTCCTCCAGCAGCGTGGTGCGGGCGACGAAGAAGAACGACAGCCGGGGGGCGAAGTCGTCGACGGCCAGGCCCGCGTCGAGTGCGGCGCGGACGTACTCCACCCCGTTGGCCAGCGTGAACGCCACCTCCTGCACGGGCGTCGCGCCGGCCTCGGCCATGTGGTAGCCGGAGATCGAGATGGTGTTCCAGCGGGGCAGCTCGGCGCGGCAGTACGCGAACGTGTCGGAGACCAGTCGCAGCGACGGCTTCGGCGGGAAGATGTACGTGCCGCGCGCGATGTACTCCTTGAGGATGTCGTTCTGAATCGTCCCGGTCAGCTTGTCGCCGGAGACGCCGTGCTCCTCGGCGACGAGTTGGTAGAGCAGCAGCAGCACCGACGCCGGGGCGTTGATCGTCATCGACGTGGACACCTGGTCGAGTGGAATCCCGTCGAAGAGCAGCCGCATGTCGTCGATCGAGTCGATCGCCACCCCGACCTTGCCGACCTCGCCGTGCACCATCGGGTCGTCGGAGTCGTACCCCATCTGCGTGGGCAGGTCGAACGCCACGGACAGGCCCATCGTGCCGTGCGAGATGAGCTGGTGGTAGCGCTTGTTGGACTCGACCGCCGTGCCGAAGCCGGCGTACTGGCGCATGGTCCAGGGCCGGGCCGTGTACATGGTGGGATAGACCCCACGGGTGTACGGGGCCTGGCCCGGCTCCCCCAGCCGGTCGGCGAGGCCCGGCGCCACGTCGGAGTCCCGGTACACCGGCTTGATCGGAAAGCCTGACTCGCTGGGGCGACCCTCGGCTGGGGGCTGCTCGCTCACTTGCACGCCTCGCTTCGCTCGGCGGCGCATTTGCGCACGCTGCTGTGGTGCTGATCGTAGGTCGAGGCGTGGTCACCGCCAGGTGGCTGAGGCGAACTCCACACCTCACGCCGGCCGCCAACCCGGCGATATGGGTGATTCGTCCCCCGCCGATTTCGCATCCTGGCCTCCATTACGCACACTAGAGGGCGTTGGCTCGGAAGGACTCTCCGCGTGACCACCCCTACCCCTGCGTCAAGCGGGCACACCTCGCGTAGCTCTACGCCCGCTGTGCCCCACCAAGCGAACGGCGCCTCGACCGCCGGCGCCCCAGCCTCGGCTACGGATGCTTCCGCGTCGGCCGCTGGCGCCTCGGCGTCGGCTCCGGGCGCCGCGCTGTCGCACCAGACGACAGTCATCGGCGCCCTGCCGTCGAACGACTCCCGCGCCGCCGCCGGCACCGTGGTCGGCGGCCGGTACACGCTCACCACTCCGGTCGGCTCCGGCGGCATGGGAGCGGTATGGCGCGCCACCGACCGGCTGCTGCGCCGCGAGGTGGCGATCAAGGAGGTCGTGCCGCCGCCGAACATGCCGGCCGCGGAGCGTGCCGCGCTGGCCGAGCGCACGCTGCGGGAGGCGCGCGCCGCCGCCGGCCTGTCCCACCCTTCTGTGGTGCGCGTGTACGACGTCGTCACCGATGGCGGACGTCCGTGGATCGTGATGGAGTTGCTCAAGGCGCACAGCCTCGCCGAGCTGATCGAGCGCGACGGATCGCTCGCGCCGCGCGCGGTGGCCAAGATCGGCCTGGCGATGCTCGGAGCGCTGGAGGCCGCCCACGCCGCCGGGGTGCTGCACCGCGACGTGAAGCCTGGCAACGTGCTGATCTGCGCCGACGGCCGCTGTGTGCTCACCGACTTCGGGGTGGCGCGCAGCATCGCGGATGCCGACCTGACCACGCCGGGGATGGTGCTCGGCTCGCCGCACTTCATCTCGCCGGAACGCGCGACCGGCGGGCAGTTCGGACCGCCGAGCGACCTCTTCTCGCTCGGCGTGACGCTGTACGCGGCTGCGGAGGGGCGGGCGCCGTTCGACCGGGGTGACGCGATCGCGACGATGAACGCGGTGGTGAACGATCCTCCGGAGCCGCCCCGCCGCGCCGGCGACCTGACGCCGATGCTGTACGGGCTGCTGGAGAAGGATCCCGCGAAACGGTGGAGCGTCAAGCGCACCAGGGAAGCGCTGCGCGGGATGCTCCTGGCGCCACCGCCACCGGGTCTGGCGCCTGGCGCGCCGCCACCCCCGGCTCCGATGTCGCCTGCGGCTGCCGCGCCGTCGCCCGCCGCGCCGCCAATGCCCGCCGCAGCGCCAATGCCCGCCGCCGCGCCGTTGTCGCCCGCGCCGAACGGAGCCGCTGACGGTTGGCGGGTCGGCCGCGCCAGCGTGCGGAGCGGCCACGACGCGACCCGGCCGTCGAACGCGTACGGCGGCGCGGGACACGCCCGGCCCGCCGCCGGAGACTCCCCCGGCTGGCCGCCACCTCCCGTCACCAGCTACGCCGCGTCCGGCGGGCGCATGGGCACGCACGGCCCCTGGATCTTCGGGGCGGCCGCGGTGGTGGTCGCGCTGGCGCTGGTGATCAGCGCCGTCGGTTTCAGCGCCGGCTGGTTCGACAGCGCGCAGGACATCGCGAAGGACCGCCCGGCCAAGGAGTCGGCGGCGCCGAAGCGGAACGTGACCTCGTACCAGGGCCAGGGCGTCACCCTGAACGTGCCGCAAGGGTGGACGCGGCGAAACGTCAAGCACTACGTCGAGTTCCACGACCCGAAGCACGACACCAGCTGGCTACGGATCAACGTGACCCGGGACGGACGCGGCGCGCGGCAGATCCTGACGGGCGCGGACCGGAACTTCACCCGCAGCTGCTGCGGGCTGACGGACTATCGGAAGGTCGGCCTGCGGCCGGCGAAGCTGGGCGGCGGCCAAGGCGCCGAGTTGGAGTACGTGGCGACCAGGACCAACACTGGGGAACGCCGGCACGGCATCTGGCGGATCATCGTGGTCGACGGCAGGGCGTACCAGGTCTACATGTCGGTGCCGCAGAACCGGTTCAAGGCGAACCAGGCGCTTTTCCACGAAGCGGTGCGCTCGCTTACGATCACCCGCTAATGAATGATCTCAGATCACACGCCGAGGCGTGGCTGGCGGACGACCCCGACCCTGCTACCCGGGCTGAGTTGCGGGCGCTGATCGACGGGTTGCCGGCGACCGAGGCGGAGCTGGCTGACAGGTTCTCGGGGCCGCTGGTCTTCGGCACGGCCGGGCTGCGCGGCACGTTGCGCGCCGGTCCCAAAGGCATGAACCGGGCCGTGGTGCGCGCCGCCGCCGCCGGCCTGGTGCGTTGGCTCGCGGCCGGTGACGCCCCCGGCCCTCTGGTGATCGGGTACGACGCCCGGCGCGGCTCGGCGGCCTTCGCCGAGGAGACCGCGCGGGTGGCGACCGGCGCGGGCCGCCGCGCCCTGGTGCTGGCCCGGCCGCTGCCGACCCCGGTGCTCGCATACGCCGTACGGGCCCTCGACGCCGCCGCGGGCGTGATGGTGACGGCGAGCCACAACCCGCCGGCCGACAACGGCTACAAGGTGTACCTGGGCACGGCGCTCGGCGGGCCACTCGGGGCGGGAGCGCAGATCGTCCCGCCGGCCGACGCCGAGATCTCCGCCGCGATCGCCGCCGTGGGCCCGCTGGCTGACGTGCCGCTCGGCGCGCCGGGCGAGACGCTCGACGACAGCGTGGCCGACGGCTACGTGCGCGGCGCCGCGGCCGTCGTCGACCCCGCGGGCCCGCGCGAGCTGACCGTCGCGTGCACTCCGTTGCATGGCGTGGGCGACGCGGTGCTCTCCGACGCCATGGCGGCGGCCGGGTTCGCGCGACCGGTCAGCGTGCCGGAACAGGCGCAGCCGGATCCCGATTTCCCGACCGTGAGCTTCCCGAACCCGGAGGAGCCCGGGGCGATGGACCTGGTGACCGCCCTCGCCTCAAAGCACGACGCCGATCTGGCGATCGCGAACGACCCGGACGCCGACCGCTGCGCGGCAGCGGTCGCCGACGCGGACACTCCGTCCGGGTGGCGGATCCTGCGTGGCGACGAGGTCGGCGTGCTGCTGGCCGACCACCTGATCCGACGCGGCGTGAGCGGTCTGCACGCCACCACGATCGTCTCCTCCTCGATGCTGCGCGCGCTCTGCGCGGCCCGTCAGATGCCGTACGGCGAGACGCTCACCGGCTTCAAGTGGATCGTCCGCGCTGTGGCCGAGGACGGCGGCACGGCTCCGCTGGCGTACGGATACGAGGAGGCGCTCGGCTACTGCGTGGCGCCCGACCACGTGCGGGACAAGGACGGCATCACGGCGGCGCTGCTGGTCTGCGAGCTCGCCGCGTCGCTGCGCGCCGAGGGCCGCAGCCTTGCCGACCGGCTGGACGAGCTGGCCCGCGAGTTCGGGGTGCACGCCACCGATCAGCTGTCGGTGCGGGTCGACGACCTCACCGAGATCTCCGACGCCATGGCCCGGTTGCGCGCCGCCCCGCCGGCCGGGTTCCTGGGAAAGCCCCTGACCGAGCTGCGCGACCTGCTGCCGGAGACCGACGCGGTCACGATGCGCACGCCGTACGCCAAAGTGGTGGTGCGCCCCTCCGGCACCGAGCCAAAGCTGAAGGCGTACCTGGAAGTGATCGAAACGGCAGTGAGTGGCGACGTAGCCGCGGCCCGGGCGACCGCCGCCACAAAGCTGGCGGCGCTACGCGCCGAAACCGCGGCGGCCCTCGGCCTCTGAGCGATCCGCGTCAGAGCAGGGCGCTGGGGTCCGCGGGGACGTCGACCGCGTGTTCCCGCAGCGCGTCCAGCGGGATCACCTCCAGCGCTCGCCGGTGGGTGGCGGCCAGCACCACCGGCGCGGGGGCGCCGTCCCGGTACGCCTGCAGCCACCGCGCCGCGCACACGCACCAGCGGTCGCCGGGGCGCAGGCCGGGGAAACCGTGCTCGGGCATCGGGGTGGACAGGTCGTTGCCGACGCCTTGCTGGTGCTGCAGAAACTGTGCGGTGACGACGGCGCAGACGGTGTGGCTGCCCAGGTCCTCGGGGCCGGTGTTGCAGCAGCCGTCCCGATAGAAGCCGGTGAGCGGATCGCCGCCGCACTCCTCCAGATCGCTGCCCAGCACGTTGCGCTCACTCGTCATGTCGACAGATTGGCACGGAGACGGCGAGCGCGCACCATCCGCGCGGCCGACATAACCTCCGGGAGTGGAACTGCCGAGGTGGGGACGGCGCGCGGCCCGCGTCGCGCTGGTGACAGCCGTCGTCGCGGTGGTGTTATTGAGTGTGCTCTGGGCGCTGCAGCGACACCTGATCTACCTGCCGGACACGGCGCGGGTCCCGCCCGCCGCCGAGGTGATTCCGGGTGCGGAGGACGTGACGCTGCGGACCAGCGACGGGCTGCGGCTCGGCGCGTGGCTGGTCCCGGCGTCTGGGGAGCCGCGCGGGGTGAGCGTGCTGGTCGCCAACGGCAACGCCGGCGACCGCTCGCTCCGGGCGCCGCTCGCGCGGGCGTTGGCGGCGCGCGGCCTGTCGGTGCTGCTGTTCGATTATCGGGGGTACGGAGGAAACCCGGGCGCTCCGAGCGAGCAGGGCCTGGCTCGGGACGCACGTGCGGCGCACCGGCTCCTGACGGCGCGGACCGACGACCGGATCGTCTACTACGGCGAGAGCCTCGGCGCCGCGGTGGTCACCGAACTCGCCACCGAGCATCCTCCGGCCGGGCTGGTGCTGCGCTCGCCGTTCGCCGACCTGGCCTCGCTGGGTCGGCTGCACTACCCGTTCCTGCCGGTGAAGACGCTGCTCCGGGACCGCTATCCGGTGACCGACCAGATCGCGCGCGTCCAGGTCCCGACAGTGGTCGTGTACGGCTCCGCCGACTCGATAGTGCCGGCAGAGCAGAGCCGCGCGGTGGCCGGGGCCGCGCCCGGGCTCACCAGGCTGGTGGAGGTCCCGGGCGCGAACCACAACGACCTGACGCTGCTCGACGGCCGCGAGCTGATCGGCGCCGTGGTCGAGCTGGCCGACCAGGTCAGCGCCTAGCTCGACCCTGGTTCGTCAGCCCTCGACGCCGCCTTTCCGGAGGGAGGCCAGGTTTACCGGCTCCAGCGGCGGCGCCGACAGCCCGGCGCCGGTGAACCGGTACACGTCGAAGCCCCGGGTCAGGTCGTTGCCGTACCCGTAGAAAGAGCCGTCCGCCGCGATCCGGTTGGTCTTGAAGGACCAGGTGTCGGAGTCCGGGAAGACGTAGTGTCCGACCTCCCGCATCCCGACGCCGTCGCCGATGCCGATCTCGGCCGGCGAGCCGGTCACGTCGGCGAGGCCCGAGATGTCCAGCACCCGCACACCCTGGGCGTACCAGGCGATGGTGAGCAGCTTCTGCTCCGGGTAGATGCGCAGCACGTGCGAGGTGCACGTGGCGCCGTCCTGCGGCTGGATCACGGGAATGAACCACGTGCCGAGCTTCTGCGGGCTGCGCTCCAGGTCGCCGGTGATGTCGTACACGTGCAGACCGCCGCCCGGGCACTCGACGCTGCCGGTCGCGCCTGCCCGCTCGTCGGTGATGACCAGGACGTCCCGGGTGCTGCCGTCGGCGCGGGTCATCGTCAGCGGGTCGGACTGGTGGTGGACGTTGATCGCCGGGTCCACGATCTGGGCGACCTGCTTCGGGTTCTCCGGGTCTGTGGTGTCCAGCACCAGCGTCTGCGACAGCGCCGCCGAGTACGCCCGGCTCCCGTCGGCGTTGAACGTGATGTCGTGGGACTCGGAGCCCAGCGAGGCCGGGACGGACTATAGGTAGCGACGACGGCCAATGGAAAGACGTGAGATCACCCTGTGCTCCGATCGAGGCAGGCCGGGCGATCAGGCGAGTTCAAGATCGGTGTGCGCGAAGTCGTCGCCTACGCAGAGCAACGGCTCACGGGCCAGGTACGCGGTCGCGTACGTCATGCAGTCGCCGAAGTTCAACGCCGCCCGATGCCGCCCCTTGCCGAAACGCTCATACGCGTCGAGCGCAACCTCCGCGTGCTCCTCCGTGAATGGAACGGCCTCGATACGGTTCTCCTGCAAGAACCGAGCAAGCATGGTGTGGCCACGAGGCCCATGGCGCCCAAGGAGCACCAGACCGGTCTCCAAGCGGGTCGGTGCGCCGATCTTGCTGGCGACCGACACGGCGAGATGGCGGCGAATGCGCTCATAGCCGGGCTCGCCTGCGAGGATCGCGATGATCGCTGATGAGTCGACGATCATACGCCGTCTGGCCCGTATCCCAGGATCTCTTCCCGCTCCGCCTTGGTGATCTGCTTTCCGAGCTGGTCCGGCGGGATCAGCGGCCAGATCTCTGTCTCGAGGAACCGCTGGAGTCTGGCTTCCCGTCGATCGACATCAGCTTCCGACACGAGACGGTCCCGCCGCTCCTGCAGCGCGTTTCTCACTGCGGCGGTCTTGCTCTCGCCCGCCAGCTTGGCGACCTCGGCGGCCAACTGCTCTGCCTCGCGGTCCTTGATGTTCAGCGCCATGGTGCAAGAATACCTTTGATGGTGTAACGGCACCATGCCGCTTCAGAACCTGGGCATGCCGCCGAACTGGCGGTCTCCCGCGTCGCCCAGCCCCGGCACGATGAAGGCTGTCTCGTTGAGACGCTCGTCCACCGAGGCGGTCACGATCCGCAACGGCAGGCCGCTCTCCTCCAGCCGGCGCACCCCTTCCGGGGCGGCGAGCACGCACACGACCGTGATGTCGTCGCAGCCGCGGTCGGCGAGCAGACGGCAGCAGTGCTCCAGCGAGCCGCCGGTGGCGAGCATCGGATCCAGCACCAGCACCGGCAGCCCGGTCAGGTCCGTGGGGAGCGACTCCAGGTACGCCCGCGGCTGGAACGTCTCCTCGTCGCGCGCCAACCCGACGAAGCCCATCGAGGACTCCGGCAACAGCCGCAGCGCCGCGTCGGCCATGCCCAGTCCGGCGCGCAGCACCGGCACCAGCAGCGGCGGGTTGGCGATCCGCACCCCGTCCGCCTGGGTCAAAGGCGTGCTGATCGGGTACGTCTCGACCGGGAGCTGCCGGGTCGCCTCGTACACCAGGAGGCTGGAGAGTTCGCGCAGCGCGGCGCGGAAGGCGCTGGGGTCCGTGCGCTCGTCCCGCATGGCGGTGAGGCGGGCGGCGGCAAGAGGGTGATCGACCACAAGTACGTCCACGGCCAGCAACCTAACACCCCCTGTCCTTGCGATCTTGGAGGTCATCTGTCGCCAGGACGACGGAGAACCTCCAAGATCGCGGGGCCTCGGGCACCGCAGCGGCCCGCCCAGCGTGCGTAGACTCGCGACTATGACGGCAACGGCGCCAGACACGCTCGCGGACGGCATCGCGGGCTCCGAGGCCTCGCTGCGCAAGTTCCTGCACGGGCTGCCCGGCGTGGACCAGGTCGGCGCGGATCAGCGGGCCGCGATGCTCGCCACCCGCTCGATCAAGACCACTGCCAAGGAGTGGGCGCTGGATCTCGCGATCCGGATGGTCGACCTCACCACTCTGGAGGGCCAGGACACCCCGGGCAAGATCAGAGCCCTCGCGGCCAAGGCCAAGCGCCCGGACCCGGACGATCCGACCTGCCCCAGCGTGGCCGCGCTCTGCGTCTACCCGCACCTGGTCCCGGTCGCGGCCGCCGAGCTCAAGGGCTCCGGCGTGCACCTGGCGAGCGTGGCGACCGGCTTCCCGTCCGGCCAGGTGCCGCTCGACGTGAAGATCGCCGACACGAAGGCCGCTGTCACCGCCGGCGCAGACGAGATCGACATGGTGATCGACCGGGGCGCGTTCCTCTCCGGCCGCTATCTGGAGGTGCAGGAGCAGATCCAGGCGGTGAAACAGGCGGCAGGGGCAGCGCACCTCAAGGTGATCCTGGAGACCGGTGAACTGGCGACGTACGACAACGTGCGGCGCGCGTCCTGGTTGGCAATGCTGGCCGGCGCCGATGTCATCAAGACCTCCACCGGCAAGGTGCAGCCGGCCGCTACGCTGCCGGTCACCTTGATCATGCTGGAGGCGGTGCGCGACTTCCGGGACCAGACCGGTCGCCAGATCGGGGTGAAGACCGCCGGCGGGATCCGGGCCGCGAAGGACGCGATCCGCTACCTGGTTCTGGCCAAGGAGACCGCCGGTGAGGACTGGCTGGATCCGGACTGGTTCCGATTCGGCGCGTCCACGCTGCTCAACGACCTGCTGATGCAGCGCGCCAAGATGCGCACCGGCCGCTACTCCGGCCCTGACTACTTCACTCTGGACTGAGGCTCATGGCTTTCGAGTACGCCCCGGCGCCGGAGTCGGCGAGCATCGTCGACATCCGGGCGTCGTACGGGCTGTTCATCAACGGCGAGTTTGTCGACTCGGCCGACGGGTCGCCGTTCAAGACTGTCAACCCGGCGAGCGAGCAGGTGCTCGCCGAGATCGCCGAGGCCGGGCCGACGGACGTGGACCGGGCCGTCGCGGCGGCCCGCGCGGCGTACCAGAAGACGTGGGGCCCCATGCCCGGCGCCGAGCGGGCGAAGTACCTCTACCGGATCGCCCGGATCATCCAGGAGCGCTCCCGCGAGTTGGCCGTGCTGGAGTCGATCGACAACGGCAAGCCGATCCGGGAGTCCCGGGACGTGGACCTGCCGCTGGTCGCCGCGCACTTCTTCTACTACGCCGGCTGGGCCGACAAGCTTGAATACGCGGGTCTCGGGCCCCAGCCACGCCCGCTCGGCGTCGCCGCTCAGGTGATCCCCTGGAACTTCCCGCTGCTGATGCTGGCGTGGAAGATCGCACCGGCGCTCGCATGCGGCAACACCGTGGTGCTCAAACCGGCGGAGACCACGCCGCTGTCGGCGCTGGCGTTCGCGGAGATCTGTCAGCAGGCCGACCTGCCGCCCGGCGTGGTGAACATCGTCACCGGGGCCGGCGCGACCGGCCAGGCGCTGGTCGAGCACCAGGACGTGGACAAGGTGGCGTTCACCGGCTCCACCGACGTGGGCCGCGCGATCGCTCGTAGCGTGGCCGGCTCCAGGAAGAAGGTCACCCTGGAGCTTGGCGGCAAGGCCGCGAACGTGGTCTTCGACGACGCCGCGTTGGACCAGGCGGTCGAGGGCATCGTCAACGGCATCTTCTTCAACCAGGGTCACGTCTGTTGCGCGGGCTCCCGGCTCCTGGTCCAGGAGTCCGGGTACGACGAACTGCTGGCCAAGCTGAAGCGGCGGATGTCGCTGCTGCGGGTCGGCGACCCCTTGGACAAGAACACCGACATCGGCGCCATCAACTCCTCGGCGCAGCTGGAACGGATCCGGACCCTGTCGCAGATCGGCGAGTCGGAGGGCGCCGCGCGGTGGACGGCACCGTGCCCGTTGCCGGAGCGCGGCTACTGGTTCGCGCCGACGCTGTTCACAGGCGTGTCCCAGGCGCACCGGATCGCCCGCGAGGAGATCTTCGGGCCGGTGCTGTCCGTGTTGACCTTCCGCACCCCGGCCGAGGCGGTGGAGAAGGCGAACAACACCCCGTACGGGCTCTCCGCCGGGGTCTGGACCGAGAAGGGCTCCCGAATCCTGTGGATGGCCGACCGGCTGCGCGCCGGGGTGATCTGGGCGAACACCTTCAACAAGTTCGACCCGACGAGCCCGTTCGGCGGGTACAAGGAATCCGGTTACGGCCGCGAGGGCGGCCGGCACGGTCTGGAGGCGTACCTTGCCTGACGCTGGGGGGCGGCTCGCTGTCCGCAAGACCTACAAGTTGTACGTGGGCGGGGCCTTCCCGCGCAGTGAGTCGGGGCGGTCGTACGAGGTGACCGACGCCAAGGGACGCTTCCTGGCCAACGCCGCGCTCGCCTCGCGCAAGGACGTCCGGGACGCGGTGGTCGCCGCTCGGAAAGCCTTCCCCGGATGGGCCGGGCGCACCGCGTACAACCGGGGTCAGATCCTCTACCGGATCGCGGAGATGCTGGAGGGGCGGCGGGATCAGTTCGTCTCGGAGATCAGCGCCGCCGAGGGCCTCAGCGCCCGGAAGGCGGAGCCGTACGTGGACGCCGCGATCGACCGCTGGGTCTGGTACGCCGGCTGGGCCGACAAGATCGCCCAGGTGCACGGCAACGCCAACCCGGTCGCCGGCCCGTTCTTCAATCTCTCCTCGCCCGAGCCCACCGGCGTGGTGGGCATCGTGGCGCCGCAGAAAGGGCCGCTGCTGGGGCTGGTGAGCGTGCTGGCCCCGGCGATCGTCACCGGCAACACCGCGGTGGTGCTCGCGTCGGAGCAGCATCCGCTGCCGGCGATCACGCTCGCGGAGGTGCTCGCCACCTCCGACCTGCCCGGCGGCGTGGTCAACGTGCTCACCGGACGCCCTGCCGAGACCGCGCCGTGGCTGGCCAGCCACATGGACGTCAACGCCATCGACCTCGCCGGCGTCGACAACCCGGCGCTCGCCGCCGACCTGGAGCGGGCCGCCGCCGAAAACCTCAAGCGAGTGATACGCCCCGCCCCGACCCCGGACTGGCGAGCCGACCCGGGCGCCGGCAGACTCACCGCATTCCTGGAGACCAAAACCGTCTGGCACCCGAAAGGCGCCTGACTCCCTCCCACCCGCCCGGCGTGTGCTCTGCTCGGCGCCTGATGCCGGTTTGGCGCCGGGGGGAGCCCACCTGACGCGCGGCGGGCGTCTAGGGTTTGCGGGGGCCGGTGTTACGTGTGCACGCCGACCCACACAGACTGAAACCGCCTCATCCGTACGGAGGACGCCATGGCTCGCCACCGCTCCGACAAGTCAGAGGACGTGCTCGACGGAGCTGACGACCGTGCCGACGAAGGCCTCGCCAGCGACTCCGCCGAGGAACTCGACGACGATCTCGACGACCAGCTCGACGACGAAAGCCCAGACGGGGACGACGAGGATGACGAGGAGCCGGCCGTGCGGCGGTCGGCCAAGATCGACGCGTTCTGGGAGAAGGCACGGGTCGACCCGGTGGAGATCGCGCTGCCCAGCGGGGTGGGATACACGCTGCGCGCGTACCGGATGAGCGACACCGTCGAGGAGGACGAGCCCGAGGACGCGACGCCCGCGGACCTCGACGACTCCGACCGCGAGCCGGCTGACGGCGAGCCGGCCGACGAGGACGACTCGGCCGGCCGGGCGAAGGAGTCCGCTGCGTCCTCGTCGCGTCGCAAGCGGATCGACGAGGACTCCGATGACGAGGACCTCGACGAGGAGGATCTCGACGAGTCGGACGAGGACCTCGATGAGGACGAGGAAGAGGACGAGGAGCCCGAGCCGGAAGAGGTGCCGGTGTTCCTGACGTGGGACCGGCCCACCGAGTCGAACCCGGCCGTCACGCGCCGGGCGCTGCTGCTGTTCCGCACCCCGGACGGCCTGGCCGAGTTCGTGCGCTCCGACGAGGCCAGCCACCTCGACGTGATCGAGGACTGGGACACGGTGCGCGCGGAGATCACGGCCGATCACGTCGTACCGTCCGACGAAGACCAGTACGAGCTGGATCTCGTGGTGAAGAACCTCCGCGAGGGCCACGACGTGTGGGACAGCGAACTGCTCATCAAGGCCGGTGAGGTGTGCCGTGACCTAGGTCACGCGCTGCGGCTGGATTCGGTGATGAACGCGCTGTCTACTGGCTCCCCTCTGGATGAACTGGACGAAGTACTCAGAAACATTGAAAGTGGCCGCATCGGCGCCTTCTTCGCGCGTCGCAGACTCCGGCGAATCGGGTCACAACAGGCGGCTCTGGCGTGGCGTTCCATAATTGGCAAGATCTCCACGTCTGTGGACTGGCGGGATTGACCCTTAACCAGGGAGCATCAACCTTGGTTAGTGAACGCATTCGGCCGGGTGCCGTCACGGGGCTCCTCAGGGCGCGCTGGGAACCTTGTCGAGGCATTCATCGCCACCTCGGAGGTGTACCAATCGTGCGTGTGTACTGCGGTCTCGCGTCAGCCGGACAGCGGATCCCTGTCGCGGTTGTCGACGACACCGGCAGGCTGTTGACCAGCCGTGAGATCGACGACACGCCCATGGGATACGCCGAAGTCTGCTCACTGATCGTCGGCCGCTGCGCGGAGGCGGGCGGGGTGCGCGCCTACGTGGCGACCGACAGCGAGACGCGCCTCGTCACGCTTCTGCTCGCCGCGGCCGGGGAGCTACTCGCCGTCGGAGACGCGACGACCGTCGCGCAGTTCGTCAACGATGAGCCTGCCGGCGCCGGGGACCCGCACCGGCGTGCGGTCGCCCTGGCCCGCGCGCTCCAGGCGGGCACACTGGCCGCCACGAGTCAGCCCGTGCCGAGGGATCTCACCGCGCTACGGCCAGTGCTGGCGGCGCATCGCGCCGCCGCGACAGGTCACAGCGCCTCGGTGGCGACCCTGCGAGACCTGCTCCGTCAGCTGTATCCGGCCGCGCTGCGCACGTTCCCCGACCCCGGCGATCCGCTGGCCTTGGCCGTGCTCGAACTGCTGCCGGATCCCGCGCACGTCTCGCGTGGACAGGACGGCGGCGTCGCCGCCCAACTCAATGCCGCCGGCCACCCCAACGCGGAAGCCGCGGTGACCGCGCTCAGAAGCGCGGTCGCTGACATGGCGTCTCGAGACGTCGGCTCCGAGGCCGTGGCGGCGACGGTGCGCAGCGGCGTCGCCTCCGTGCGGTCGGCCGAGCAGACGATGACCACCTTGATCAGGGTGATCGCCGAACGGGTGGAGCCGCGCACCGGCGGCCACGGCTTCCCGGCGGTCGGACCATTGTCGGCGGAACCGGTCTCGGCATCGCCGGTGTCCGGTCAACCCGTCTCGGCCCAGCCGGTCTCCGGGCAGCCAGTCGCTGGGCAACCTGGGTTCGGGCATCATGCCCCAGTTCCCGCAGCCGCGCAGGCGTCCGGGCCGCCAGCGACGCCGCCCGTCATGGCCCCCCCGACCACGGGGCCGCCTGCGATGACCCCTCCCGCCATGACCCCTCCCGCCATGACGCCGCCTGTCATGGCACCTCCGGCGATGCCCCAGCACCCCGCGCCGCACCATCCCGCGCAGCCGACCATGCCAGCTCCGGCCTTCGCGTCGCCTCCGCACGCCGCGACGCCACCGGCGGCGCCCGACACCCTGCCGAGCGCCGCGCCGATCTCAGCCTCGCCTGTGTTCACCCCGCCCCCGACCGGCCCTCCCGGGCCCGGGGGTCAGTCGACCGCGGAGCACCCGCCAGTCCCAGTCACGCCCCCGCCGGCTCCCCGGCACTCGACCGCTGAGCATCCTGTCGCGTCGCCGCAGCCGGGTTTCTCACCGTTCGAGCCACCCCAGCCTGGGCCGTCCCCGTATGAACTGGCGGGGCCCGGCGCGTACCAGCTTGGGCCGCCGCAGCCCGCGCCCGCGTATCAGGAGCAGCCGTCCCAGACGTTTCCGGCGCCTCCACCGGCCCTCTCGCCTCATCAGCTGCCGTCAGGCCAGACCGGAGCCGCTCCGTCGCTCGGCGCGCCGACGCCGACGACCGGTCCGATCGCGCCCAGCGGCGACCCGGTCCCGTCCGGCGGCAGCACTGCCATGCCCGGCAGACCCGTGACGCCCGGCGGCCAGGCCGCGCCGGCCTGGTCTACGGCGCCCGCCGGGCCCCTTGAGCCGGTGGGTCGTCGCATGACGGTGCCGCACGACAGCTCGGCCGTGCCGGACCAGTCGGACGAGGAGCTCAGCCTGCTCACGCCGGACGAGTTGCCTGCGAGCAACAGTCCGCAGCCCGCGGGCAACCAGAACCGCCGCACCAGAGAGCCCGCGAGCGGACGACTCGGCGCCCTGATCGAATTTCCCAGATCCGCGCGCCGGAACCGGCCGGAGCCCTCTCCCGCTCTGACCCCGCAAAGCCAGCAGCAGCGCCGCGACACCAAGGACGAGCCGACGGAGGAGTACCGGCCGCCGAGTCCCCGGCGACAACCCCCGCCCGAGGCGCCGACCAGCGCCGCGCCGATGTCGGCTGGTGACGGCGACCTCCTCATCTTCGCCCAGGCGCGCTCCGCCTGGTTCACCGGTGACGAGGAGGAACCTGAGGGTCAGGCTGAGTGGCGTACCGCCGCGGACGTCGGTTGGAACGCCGCGGAGGCGGCCAGCCAGCCCACCGTGGGGGGCACCACGGGCAGCGGCCTGCCCCGCCGCGTGCCGCACGCCAACCTGGTGCCAGGCAGCGCCACGCACCGGGAGCGGCAATCGCAGCCGATCAACCGCGACGCCGCCCAGCTCGCCGCCCACACCGCGGGCTACTTCCGCGGATGGAACCGCGCGCGCCAGGACGCCCAGCCGCCAGACTACCCATCGGTACGACATCAGTGACCCACGATCTGGGCGTGTACCGGCGCAGCGTGGGGATGCTCCTGGCGTCTCTGGTCGCGCGTACGCCCGGTCTGGCTCACGGCGTTCTGCTCTCCTCGGAAGGGATGCCGCTGTCCACCTCCAGCGGACTGCCATCGGAGCGCGCGGAGCAGTTGGCCAGCATCGGCGCGGGATTGCTCAGCCTCGCAGACGGCGCCGGTCGCAGCATGTCCTCAGGGGCGACCCACCAGGTGGTGGTGGAGATGGCGGAAGGCGTCCTGATGGCCGCGCCGATGGCCGACCAGCTCCAACTGGTCCTGCTCGCCACGCGGGAGTGCGATCGCGAGCAGCTGGGCTACGAGATTCGCGGCTTCGCCGCCACCATCGGCCCGTTGCTGGACAACGAGGGAAGCCCCCGTTGAACCCGACGGAACCACCGCTGAGTTCGCTGCCGTGACGCCCGACGCCTACCGGCCCGTCGCGGACAGCGACAGGCCGGATGCGGCGGAACGCGGAAGACGTCAGCGCACAGGCGAGGGATTCTCGGCGATCGGCTGAGAACGCCGCATCGACAGGACGTACTCGACGAGCGTTATCAGCACCTGCTTGGTGGACTCACGACTCCGCGCGTCACAGGCGATGACCGGGGTGTCCGACGCGATCGCCAGCGCCTCCCGCACGTCGTCCGGACCATGGAGCTGCTGGCCGTCGAAGCAGTTGATCGCCACGAGGTAAGGCAACCGCCGATGCTCGAAAAAGTCGATCGCAGCGAAGCAGTCGGCCAGCCGACGGGTGTCCACCAACACAACAGCGCCGATGGCGCCACGCACCAACTCATCCCACATGAACCAGAACCGGGTCTGACCAGGCGTCCCGAACAAATACAGGATCAGATCCTGATCAATCGAGATCCGGCCGAAGTCCATCGCCACAGTGGTCGTCGTCTTGCCGGGCACATCGCGGTTGTCATCGACCCCGACACCCGCCGAAGTCATGATCGCCTCAGTCGTCAGCGGAGTAATCTCCGACACCGAGCCGACCAGCGTGGTCTTACCCACGCCGAACCCGCCAGCGATCACAATCTTGGCTGAGGTGACACGGCCGTTTTGTGGCCGATGGTTCGTCACGTCAGAGCCTCCGAAGTCCACTCAGCACCCTCTCCAGAAGTTCAGTGCCGACGTCGTTGTTGTCCAGCGAAGCTGGCTCGTAGATGGAGAGCAGGCCCTCCGCTGCCATGTCGGCCACGAGCACTTTAGCCACTCCGAGCGCCATCTTCATCCGAGCTGAGATTTCCGCGAGCGACTGCAGGTTGCCGTCACACAGACTTGCTATCACCTGCTGCTCGCGGCCGATCAATGTGACGTACTGTCGCCCCCGGTCAGTGGTCTCCACGAGGGCTTCCATGGCGATGTCGACCCGCGGCCGCGTCCGGCCACGGGTCACGGCGTACGGCCTGACCAGCGCCCCGCTGAGCTCGTCGTGGTCCTCGAGCATGTCGCTCACATCCCCAGGTCGTGTTTCGTCACTTCCGGCCTCCGCGTGTCAGACCTACGGCGCGCCGTTGCGCGGGGTCGGAGTGAGAGCGTCGCCGACACGATCCACCAACAGGGCCATCTCGTATCCCACCTGTCCGACATCGCAGCTACGCGAGGCGAGCACTGCGAAGGATGAGCCGTCGCTGATGGACATCAGGAACAGGAACCCGTTGTCCATCTCCACCACCGTCTGCAACACGGCTCCGCCCTCGAAACAACGGGACGCGCCCTGCGTGAGGCTCACCAGGCCCGAGGCGATCGCCGCGAGCTGATCCGCCCGGTCCCGTGGCAGGTCCCGGGATGCGGCCAGCAACAACCCGTCCGCGGACACGGCCACCGCGTGCGCGACTCCGGGCACCCGCTCGGCGAAGTTGCTTAACAGCCACCCGAGATCCTGCGTGCTTATCTGCTGCGTGGTCATGCCTGCTCCTCGTCCTCGCTAGCCCGTACTCCGGTTCGAGTCCCAGACGATTGGGTCCGACCGCGCTGCACTCCGCGGTGGTACGCCGAGAGCAATCCGCGCACCCCCTCAGGCGACCGGTTCCGAAGGGTGGTGGCGCCGGTGTCGACCCCACCTGGCACCAACTGCGCCATTGGAACTCTCTTGGGCAACCCAGTGTCAGTGTCGGTGGTGTCGGCTGCGGCACTCTCGGCGACCTCGGTCGCCCGACGCCATCCGTCGTCGGCCGCGCTCTGCCAACCGTGCTGGGCGGCCTCGGCTGGAGAGCGTACCGCCGGCCCGGCGGCGCCGTTGTCCGGCATGCCTTGTGGCGGCTGCCTACCGGATGCGCGTTGCGTCGGCGCGGTGCGGCTGACGCCCGGTGGACCAGGCCTGGACACTGTGGCAGGACGCTCCATCGCTGCTCCCCCGTGCTCGGCTGGGGCGTCTTTCGCGATCGGTTCCGGCTGCTTGGTGCGGAACCAGGCGGACTCCACCTCGCGGAAGATCGGCAGCTCCATCGTGTCATCCACGTTGGGCGGGATCAGCGAGGAATCGCCGCTCGCGCCGGCGCGTCGCGCGCTGGCGTCACCGTGCGGCGACCTCGGGCCGGCGGCGCGTTGGGGCGCGACCGGCCGCCCCGGCGCCGGGGCGGCGTTGCGCGGAGCGGACGGCGATGGCGGGTGAGTCGGTGACGGGCCAATCGCCGGTGACGCCAGCGGCATGTGCCCCATCGGCATTTCGATGCTGTGGATCGACTCCCTGGAAGCCGAACCCGGCGCCTGCTGTGACGACTGCTCTCCTCGTAGGGCCGATTGGGCTCCGGCGTGCGGACTGGCGTGCGGCGACACGTCCGACGGCGACGCGGCCTGCGCCCGCCGCTCGGTGTCGCGGCCCTGTCGGGCGCTCGGTCGCGGCGCCGGCTCGGCCGCTGGCCGGCGACCCAGCACCTCGTTCATGGGTGTGAGACCGCCTGGACCCCGCGGGTCCCGGGCGTGCGGCGATGGCTGCGGCCCTCCGGCGCCGTACGGCTGGGGCGGCGCGCCGAATCCCGATCCGCGCTCCGGGCCACCCTGCTGACGACCACCCTGCTGGGGGCCGCCGAAGCCGCTCATCGGCTGCGCGTCACGCTGCTGCGGGTCGGACGGAAGCAGGTTGCCGTCCGGGCCCAGGCCATCGCCGGGCTGCCGCCGCGGCAGATACTGCATGCCGAAGCCGTTGTTGCCGACACCGGCCGTCGCGGATCCCGAGTCGAACGCCTGGCCCGCTTGTGGCGCCGGCTGGGCCGGCGCGTCATGCTGCGGGGGACGCCAGCCGGGGGCGGACTCGGCGCCCGGATACGGCTGCGCGCCGTACCGCGGGTCGCCGTACTGGTCGCCACCGTACTGGTCACCGCCGCGCCATGGCCCGGACGCGCTCTCCAGCGCCAGCGGCGAACGTGCCTGCGGCAGGCCAAGGGTGTGCTGCCGGCCAGCGCGCTGCGGCAGGATCAATGCCCCGGCGGGCAGGATCACATCAGCGATGGTGCCGCGGTCGCGCGCGGCGCGCAGTTCGACGCGGACGCCGTGCCGCGTGGCCAGCCGACCCACCACGACCAGGCCCATCATCCGGGAGACGGCGACGTCCACCAACGGCGGGCTGGCGAGCTTGGCGTTCAACTCGGCGAGTTGCTCGGTGGAGATGCCGATCCCGCGGTCCTCGATCTGCAGAATCGCCCGGTCACCGGCGCGGCGCGCGTCCACCACGACGGTGGTGTCGGGCGGCGAGAACGCCGTGGCGTTGTCGAACAGCTCCGCGAGCAGGTGCACCACGTCATTGACCGCGTGCGGGGCCACATCGACGTCTGTGTCGACGATCCCGAACTCGACTCTGGTGTACTGCTCCACCTCGGACTGCGCCGCGCGCAGCACGTCCGACAGCGGCGCGGGGTCGCGCTGCATCCGGGTCGAGTCGGCGCCGGCGAGCACCAGCAGGTTCTCGTCGTTGCGGCGCATCCGGGTGGCCAGGTGGTCCAACTGGAACAGCTGCGCCAGGCGGTCGGGATCCTCCTCCCCGCGCTCCAGCCGGTCCAGGTTGCCGATCAGACGGTCGACCAGCACCTGACTGCGGCGGGCGAGGTTGATGAACATGGTGGCGACGTTCGCGCGCAGCGCCGCCTGCTCGGCCGCGGTGCGGACCGCCTCGCGGTGCACCACGTTGAACGCCTGCGCCACCTGGCCGATCTCATCGCGGCCGCGGACCTGCACCGGGTCGCGGACGCCGGCGGCGACCTCTTCGGGCGACAGGTCGCCGAGCGCCTCGGGATTACGCAGCCTCGCCACCGACTGCGGCAGGCTCTCGTACGCCACAGCGAGGGCGCCTTCACGCAGGCGTCGCAGCGAGCTCGCCATCGAACGCGCGATCAGCAGGGCGATCAGCGTCGCCACGAAGAGCACCAGCAGCACCGCGACCGACTCGGCCACGACCTGGTTGCGGATCGCGGCCAGCTCGCCTTTGAGGCCGCCCTTCACGTCCGTGTCGAGTGCGCTCTCCACGCTGCGGAGCTTGCCGATGCGGTCCGTCATCGCATCGTTGAACTCCTCGCGCGAGATGCCGAGCGACCTCTCCGTCGGAGCGCGGGCGGCCGTCATCTCCATCCGCGTGGTGCGGAGCACCTTGTCGCCGGTGACCTCCGTGTCGAGCCGCACGCGCTGCTCCGGTGAGGCGAGCGCGGCGAACGACTGCAGCGCGTCCTCCTGGGCCGTGAGCGTGGAGATGAACTCCCGTTTGGTCGCCGGCACGAAGCCTCCGGTGGAGATCGCGCCGAGTACGACGATCTGCTCCCGTGCGGCGCCCTCCTTGACCTCCGAGATCGCGGCGGCGGCGCGGATGTGGTCCGCCAGCACCGGGTTCCCGGCGAACTGGGCGATCGCTTTACGGAAGTCGATCAGGTCGGAGATCACGATGCGGTACTGGAACGCCGCGTCCGAGATGGTGATGCTGCTCGACCCGTCCTTGATCTTCCTGCGGGTGTCGTGGACCACAAGGTCGAGCTTGGCGTCGATCCGGTTCAGCACTCCCCGGAGGGTCTCCGGAACCTCGGTGAGACGGCGCCTGTCCTGCCGGTAACCCTCGATCGCCTTGTCGGTTGCGGCGTAGGCCTTGGTCAAGTGGGACGGGTCGTGCCCGTCCGGCTTCTGCAGGTGATCGGCCGCGCCGGCGCGCTCGTGCTGAAGGTCGTGCGTCAGCGCGGCGCTGCGCTCCGAGAGCTGCATCAGAGAGTGCGCCCGGTTGGCTTCGAGCCCCGACTGGCCGATGTCGATGAGCCGGATCACGGCGACCGCCACCAAGGCGATCACCGGCACCAGCATGATCACGCCGAGTTTGGACCGAATCCGGACGTTGCGCAGCCGAGGCAGCGCCCCACGACGCGGTGGGGCCGCCTGCGTGGCCTTTACCCGCTTGCTCAACTAGCCCCTCCAGTACGGGCGTCTGCGTTGCGGCCGGACGGATTCGCGGGTCGTTCCTCCCCAGGTGAGACCCCCGAGATTCCACCACGACGCGCGCCAAAGCAAAAGGCCGGCGAGTCGTCAACTCGCCGTTAATTGCGCTGATGCGTTGCGCGACCGCCGAGATGCTTCCCAGCGTGCCCGACCAACTACACACAGTTATATCTCAACAGCGGCCCTTCGACAGACCGTCCGCGGAGTTGACACCGCGACAGTCCTTGATACCCGGCTCCGTCGGCGTACGGCAAACCGCGGCGCCCAGACAGGCGCCCCAGTTGCGCACGTCACAGTTGGCCACGCCCTCTCGCCGCGGCTCCCACCGCCTGCGGGCTCCCCGTAGGCTGCAGCCAGAGAACAACAGGAGGCGCCTCCGTGGCAAACGGCAATGACCCCCGAAAGCTTCTGGTGATCGGGTTCGACGATCAACTCAGGGCGCAGGAGTTCCTGCTGGCGGCCGTGCGACTGCAGAAGCACGACCAGATCACGGTCCACGACGCGGTGTTCGTCACCCGCCAGCAGGACGGCGGCTCGAAGGTCCAGGAGACCACGGATATCACGACCGGGCGCGGAGCGCTCTCGGGCGGTGTCTGGGGGTTGCTCATCGGCACCCTGCTCGGCGGCCCCATCGGCGGCCTGGTCGGCGGCGCCGCCACCGCCGGCACCGGCGCGCTGCTGGCGAAGCTCATCGACACCGGGATCAAGGACGAGAAGATCAAGGACCTCCGCCGCACGGTGCCGCCGGGGCGGGCGGCGCTGGCCCTCCTGGTCAGCCACGTGCAACTCGGCGATCTGCAACGCGAGCTGGCGCGCTTCCCGGGCGCGACTCTGGTCGAGTCGACCCTTTCCGACGCGGCGATCAGCGCGGTGCGGACGTCGCTAGGCGAGGCGGATCCCGCCGCGGACCAGCACCGCTGACCCGGTTCGGTCTAGCGAACGCCACCGCCCGATCACCGAACGCGACGGTTTCCGGTCCGAGCATCACCGTTCGTGTGGAAAGATCAGAGACTTATGTCACTTCACCCTAGAGGGTCCCGGCGGCCTTGACCTTGAGGTTCCGGAAGCGGAACTATGTGGCGGTCTTGGGCCCGAGCGGGTGGGCAGGTAGTTGCCCGCTTTCGGCCGTCTAAAATCTGCACAAGGAGGATGCATGCGTCGTCGTGGATTCGCGGCGGT
>WHSM01000379.1 GCA_009380105.1 Micromonosporaceae bacterium | reverse complement strand
CGTACCTCGTCGTTCGGTAGGTTCAGGATGTGGATCGTGATCGGCTTGCTCGGCTGCTCGATGGGGACGGCGAGGCCTTCGCGGCATGTAGGCGGGCGCTGTCAGCCGGTGCCCAGCTCTGGGTCAGCGAAGCGGGCACGACGGGGGCCCGGCCCGGGCCCGGGTAGATTTCGCGGTCGGACGGAAGCGGAGGTGGCACGGCCGAGGGGTGGCACGGCTGGGTCGGCACGTTCAATGGCGTGGCGCTCATCACGGTGGCCGTACTGCCGTTGGCCACGCTGGCGGTGTGGGCTCTGGCACGCCGTCGGAGTGTCACCGGCACCACGTCGGCGTGGCGGATGTCGCTGGCCGAGGTCGGCATCGTCTACGGGACGGTGCCGTGGGTATGGATGATCATGTTGCCGGGCGCCCGGGCCGGCGCCGTCCCCGGTCGGGTGAGCCTGGTACCGCTGCGGGATCTGCTCACGATCCTCGCTGGCGGGCCGCTGACGGTGACGGTCCAGGTCCTCGGCAACCTGCTGGTGTTCGCGGCGCTGGGGTTCCTCGCCCCGCTGCGGTTCGCGGCGCTGGCGTCGGTACCGCGGATCCTGGCGCTCGCGGCGGGCTGCTCGGTCCTGCTCGAGGCCGCGCAGTACGTCCTGCGGCTGGACCGGGTGTCCTCTGTGGACGACGCACTGCTCAACACCGCCGGCGCCGGGCTGGCCGCGCTGGCGTCGCGCCGCTGGTGGCGCGCTACGGCCAGAGCGTCGTCAGATCGACCTCGATCGGCCCCGGCGCCGGGACGCTGAGCCGCCCGCGGTACGCCGGTCATCGATTTCTGGACTGCGGTGGATCATCAACGGAACTGCGGGTCGTCAGGGTCGAGGAAGACCAGGCGGCCGCCTGGGGTGGTGGTGTCGAGGTTCTCGTGCAGCGAGGTGAAGCCGACGCCGCGGCGGCGTAGGTCGGCCACGGTGGCGATCAGGTCCTGTAGCGAGCGGGAGAGCCGGTCCAGGGACGGTACGACGAGGGTGTCGCCGGGGTGCATGAACTCGAGGCAGGCGACGAGTTCGGGCCGGTCGGTGTCGCGGCCGGACTGCTTCTCGGCGAAGATGCGCCGGCAGCCGGCAGCCGGCGGCCTTGAGCGCGTCGAGCTGGCGTTCGAGTTTCTGCCCGCCGGTGGAGACTCGGGCGTACCCGATGCGGATGTTGGTGAGCACCGCCGGTCCGGCGGCGAGCAGTTCGGCAGGTTCCAGCGTGCTGGTCACACCGGTGATCTTTTCAGAAAACGGCCTGCGGGCTGTTGTTGAAACCGTCGGTTTTTGAAGCGCACCTAACGACAAGAGGCAATGGAATGGGTCACATGCGTCCGTTGTGGAGTGGACCGGTTGGGCTTCGATGACCCGGGTGTGACGAACTGGGCGTCGTTGTGGGGCCTGTTTCGCGCCGGTCCCTTATCTGGGGTCCGAGGCATGGTGGCGAACTGGGATGTGTACGCGTGGTTGCGGCAGCGCGGAGCAGAGACGATCAAGCATCCAGGAGGCACCCTCTACGCTCACCTGTGCCGAGTCCACGACCGGCTGGGCGGGCTTGGACTGGATACCGATGTGCAGCTGGCGGGGCTCGCGCATGCGGTCTACGGCACCGACGGGTTCGACGTCGTGCTGCTGGACCGGACCAACCGGGCGCCCCTGCGCAGCCTCATCGATGAACCCGCCGAGCATCTCGTCTACCTGTACGGCGCGTGCGATCGCCGTCGAACCTGGCGCAGGCTCGCGGACACTGGAGAATTCGTCAACCGCTTCACCAATCTGGTGGAGACCCTGAGCCGCGCTCAGCTGCGACCCTTCGTTGATCTGAGCATCGTCAACGAACTGGACGTCGTCGAGCAGGATCCGGCGGTGGCCGACAGGCACGGCGCGTACCTGCGCGCGCTGTTCTCCTCCTGGGTCTCGGTTGCCTCCCCGCAGGTCACCCACGACGCTCAGAGGGTGTTGGGCGTCGCTTCCAGCAGTTGAAGCAGTTCGGCGGCCGGGCCGGATTCCGCAGCAGCTACGCCGGCGGCGATGCCCCGAGTGCGGGCGCTCATGTCGAGCTTGACCTCGCCGTACGGGCGACGTGCATCCAGAACAACGGCGTGAGGCCGCGCCGGTCGGCGTCGGTCAGCGCGGTCGCCCAAGTCCTCGTCGGCGAGCACGTCTTGGACCATGAGGGTGTTGACGTAGACCAGGGCCGCCTGCAACACCCGTAGGCACAGCACGGACAGTTCCTGCTCGTCGCGGCGGTTGGTGGCGATGTCGCCGCGCTTGCCGAAAAAGATCACGCTATTGCCCGGTTCCACGACTCGACGACGTTCAGTCCCTCGTTGATTTCCCGTTGCAGGTCGCGGTCACGCAGGTACCGGGCCACGAAGATGGTGCGCTGGGCGCGGCCGACCTCGATCATCGCCTGATAGGTGGGGTGGATCGCGTTGGCCCGAGTGAACCGGCGCAGGATCGCCTCGGTGGAGGCGGTGGCGGCGCGGATCGCCGTCGCGTACTTGATCATCTGGTCGTACTGCTCTGCGATGATGTCCCACCGGATCGGCCTCGTGAGCGCCGGCGTCAACCGTGGGTAGGCGTCGGGTTCCCCGGCGGCCGGCCGGTACAGCCGTACCTTGTTGATCCGCTTGATCCGGGGCAGCAGGTCGAACCCGAGCAGTCTCGTGATGCCGAAGCCGACCTTGGACTGGCCGTGGGAGTCGACGTAGTTGCCCTCGACCTCCATCGTGATGCCGTGCCGCATCGCCCCCTCGATCATCGCGGCGACCTCAGACGCCGAACAGTTGATCAGTTGGGAGTGGATGGCCATGCTTTTGCGCTCGACGTGCCAGTAGATCAGCACGCCGCGACCGCCGTAGCGGGAGTGCCACTCGGTGAAGATGTTCTGGTCGAACGCGCCGAAGTGCGTCGAGTCGCTGGCCACGGCGGTGGAGCCGGCACCCCAGACAGTCTGGGCCCGGGCGGCGAACGTCGCGTTGGCGATCTCCACCGCGATTGCCCGGGCTACGTCGGCGGTCATGTACCGGCGGCGCACGTACCGGATGTCGTCCTCGCCGGGCCCGTGCCGGGCGCTGCCAGCGATCGCGCGGATGCCGGTATTGGTGCCGTAGGCGTAGATAGCCAGCTTCGGCAGCGCCGCGTCGAGGGCGGCCAACTCGGCGCATCTCTCGCGCAGTTGGTCGACGAAAGTGACCCGCTTGTCCGCCCGGGCGCCGATGCGGTGGACCGTGGAGATCAGCAGCTCGACGAGGGTGTCGGTGATCTCCCGTAGCCGGGTGCGCAGCAAAGGTACTCGATCGTGCGGCCGGTCCACTCGTAGAAGCCCACCTTGGCCGCATCCACGCCGACCTGCCGGGCGACGAACTCGACCGCCTCATCCGGCAGCTCGCCGGGCCCGCGAGGGAACCGGCCGGCCCGCGTGTAGAACTTCAACAGCGCGAACCCCAATCGCGTCGGCCCGCGCTTGCCAGAGATCAGCTCCCGCTCGTCATCCAGCAGCGTCCAGTGCTCGACAAGCTCATCGAGGTCCAGTGATCGGGCCACAGGCCGACATCATCGCGGGTCGCAGCACGCCCCCGCTGCCCCGAACCGTTCCGACAGCTTAACCCGCAAGATCAACGCCGTTTGCGGCTGGTGACACGTTTCTTACCGACACCCCGTAGCGGGCGACGGCTGCCTAACCGCCAGGCGCCCAGAACCGCGCGAGGGAACTCGTGGACGGGTCCTCCGACTGGGCCAGCGACGTCCACGCCTGCGAGTCGTCCGCGGGCTGCTCCAACCCGTCGTGTGCGTACAGGTCAGAGGCCGGGGGAGAGCCCTCGGCGCCTGCGACGGGCGACGCGAGCGGGTCGGCGTCGCCGAGCATCGCGGGATCGCTCCACGGCATCCCGTCGACCGGCTCCGGAGCGTCAAGATCCAGGGACTCCGGGAACGGATCCTGCTGCCACGACTCGTCGTCGGCGAGCGGATCGGCGTCCGGGTCCGTCCCCGGCACGCCGTCCGCGTCCTGCGGCCCGACCGGCTCTGAGTCGTCGGCGAACCCGGGCGTCGCGGCAGGGTCGTCGGCCAGGGCGTCGGCGGCGCCCGCGGCGGGCTCGGCGTCGTAGCCGCCGTCGGCAGGCCCGTCCGAGCCGGCGTCGCCCGGGTCGGTGACATCGTCGTAGGCCACGCCGCCGTCGGACAGGCTGTCATCCTGCGGGACGCCCAGGTCGGAGGAGTCCTCCTCGCCGCCGTACCCTTCCTCGGG